>JAJZQR010000105.1 GCA_021806765.1 Chloroflexota bacterium
GTTGATCGTGGCGACGGCCTTCACTTTCGAGGAGGTGGAGGACCTGGCCAACGAAGGGGTGGATGGCTTCATAACGAAGCCCTTCGACCCTGCGGACCTGGTGAACAAGTTGGAGTACATCCTGTCCCGGGGTGAGAAGGTGCCGGTGAATTGAGAATCCCGCTTACTCCTTCGCCGGGGGCCGGAGCAAAGCCGGCCACCGGCGAAAGGACGATGGACCTGGATCGATACCCTCGTGCCAGTCGTCTACAGCTTCAGCTCACCCTCCTGGATCAGAGTCTCCCCGTCCAACTGCAGGGTCGGCTTGCCCATGATCAGGTCGTAGTGGCTCTTGGCCTTGATACTCCCGCCCAGGGTGATGTTGGTGCCGGTGCCGATGTGGATGCTTCCCAGCACCCCCTCGTCCTCTAGCATGATCCCGGTGAAGTGGCACCGGGGGTTCATCCCTATCCCCATCTCTGCCACGTTGTACACGTTGGGATCGGCCTGTTGTTCCCAGGCCGTCTTCAGCCTGGCTACCTGCTCGGGGTCGCCCCCCTCGATCTTCACGATGAAGCCATCCCGAACGGTGAACCGGACCGGTTCCTTGAGCAGCCCGATCCCCAGGTAGGGGATGCTGGCATCGGCGACGATCACCCCGTTGGCCGTTCCCTCGATGGGAGAGAAGTTCACTTCGGCCGTCGGGGCCGGCGAGAACTCCCCCGGTTCCACCACGCAGGGCATCACGTTGACCCGCCGCCCTTCCACTCGGAAGGTGAGGTCGGTGCCCTCTCGGGTGGTGACGTGGGCCACCCTCGCCCCGGCCATCCGCTCCCCCACGGCCCTGCAGGTCACCTTGACCTGGGCGAAGTCGGCCTCCAGCCCGCCGGAGACCATCATCTCCTCTGTCACGGCCGTCAGCGCGATGGCCCGGGCGCCGGCCCCCACGGCCTCTTTGACGGCGCGGGTATGGGTGATGGAGATGCTGACGGCGGAAAAAACCACGTCGGAGGACTTCATCGCCTCGGCCACGGGCCTGGGGGGTTCCGTGGAGTCCGAGGAGCGCTGGTCGATGAGGGCGATCACCGTCTCTGCCCCCTTCTCCTTGGCGGCGGCGGCCACGGCCTCGGCGACGGAGGTCATCGGCCTGTCGGCGACGATCAGAACGATCTCGCCAGCTTTCACGTTGGTGCAGGGACCCACCAGGGTTCTGGCGCCTTTCATCATCTCCGCGAGGGAAGGCATCGGGGTCCTCCTCTCCTACTGATTGGTAAATGCGGTTGGAGGGCCGGCAGAGACGCCGGCCCCTACGCTGTGGGCGCTATCATCTGGGGTATGGTCCGTGATATCGCGCCGGCCGCCGGCCCCTACGCTGTGGGCGCTATCATCTGGGGTATGGTCCGCGAAATCGCGCCGGCCGCCGGCCCCTACGCTGTGGGTGCTATCCTTGGGATGGTCGACGATGCCTTGGGCATGACTGCGATGGTGGCGGAGAGACCGTGGCGGGCGAAAGCGCTCTCCAGGGCGCTCTCCACGGTGGTGTGCTGCTCGAACAGCAGTTTCTTCCCCAGCTCTGGCGGCAGTTGGTCCGAAACCAGTAGCACCCGGGCTTTGACCATGCTGCGGGCCAACAGGAAAGCTTTGTGCGCGCCCATCCGGAACCCCTCTCGCTGGAACCGCTTCAGAACGTCGGCGGGGCTGGAGGCCGCGGCCATCCACTCCTCGAACCTGGTGTCCCCCGAGCCCTCCGGACACTCCGCCACCAGGATGATGGTGCCCCCCTCGCGGACGGCGATGGCGGCGTGGGCCACGGCCTTCTGTGCCTGGTAGACCTCCAGATCTTTGGGGAAGCCCCCGGGCGAGGCGATGACGATATCGAAGGGATGGGGCACGGATGCCTGACACAGATGCGCGGAGAGGGCGACGCCCTCTCTCTCCACCTCGCGGGGCAAACCCGCCAGGGCTCGAACGATCTGTTTGTCGTTGTTCAGGATCACGTTGACGGCCAGATCGGCCCCCACCCGGTCCAGGATCTCCTCCATCTCTGCCCTGGCCGGGTTGCCGTCGTACACACCCATTTGAGACCGGGGATCCTGCAGTAATGTGTGGTTCCCCTCGATCGTTTCCTCCCCTGCAAGGCCGATGGAAACACTCTTGGCGCCCCCCGTGAAACCGACGAACTGGTGAGGCTCGATCATCCCCGTGAGGACGCGAATCTGGCTCTCCACGTAATGGCGGTTGATCCAGATGGGGGTGCCTCGAGAGGTCTCGCCCATCCGTACCAGTTGGCTCCGATCCCGGGCGTCGTGGACGGCCACCCTGTAGTCTCGATACACCTCCTCCCCCAGGAGGGCGGGCAGTTCGGCTGGCCTGGTGGGACGGTGCAGCCCGGTTCCCACCAGGATGACGATGCGATCCCGGGCTATCCCCGCGGCCTCCATCCTGCTCAATAGGATGGGGAGTATGGTGGTGTTGGGCACCGGTCTGGTGCCGTCGCTGACGACGACCACGGCGTTGCCGCTGGTGGGCAACGGGCCCTCGCTTAGGGCTTCCTCCAGAACTCGCGTCACCTCCTCGGCCTGGTCCCTGGCCGCCGGAGCGGAGACCGGCTTGACCAGGGTGAGGGGGGTGGAATCGGGGAGATGGAAGCGGAGTTGGGTCTTTCCGTAGGGTAGAGCTACCTCGACCATGAGCACTCCTTCTATCCGCTATCCGTCACGCCGGTCGATAGCGGGGGCATTTCCACCGTCGGAGATCCTCCACTCTGCCCGGGATGACAGGGGGAGAACCCCGCCGGGTTGGTCGGCCGGATGATAGCATGCCGGCCCGGAAGGGGCAATTTCTTGACACTTTTTGAGACGGATACCTATAATTCGTCGATTAGGTGGAGGCGAAAGAGATGGGGGTGAACGAGCAATTAATGGAGGACCTCAAGGATGCGATGCGTAAGCATCAAGAGGTCAGGGTTTCCGCCATCCGGATGGCTCGGGCAGCCATCGTCAACGAGGCGATAGCCAAGGGGAGGCCGCTAACCGACGAAGACATCATCGGCGTGCTTTCTCGGCAGGTGAAGCAGCGACGAGAGTCCATCGAGGCCTTCACCAAGGGCAATCGGCCCGATCTGGCGGCCAGGGAGCGGGAGGAGGAAGAGGTTCTTCTCTCCTACATGCCTCAGCAGATGTCCAGGGAGGAGATAGGCCTGGCGGCCCAGACCACCATCCAGGAGGTGGGGGCCACAGGGCCGGGCGATTTCGGCAAGGTGATGTCTAAGCTGGCCCCGCAGTTGAAGGGGCGAGCCGACGGCCGGGTCATTGGTGAGGTGGTGCGCGATCTGCTGTCGCGGTAGCCCGCGGTTCCACAGGCACAGCGGCGGGTCTCCACCGGGTGCCTGTCCTGTTATCGCTAGTGATCCGCGATGCTCCCAGTGAATAGCGCCGAAGGGCTGCGGCCGTACCCCAGTTGGCCGCAGGGAAAAAGGTGGTTGAAGAGTGGCATTGAGAGACAACAGTCTCCTGCGCAGCCGGCCACATCTGGACAGGCGGAAGGTTGCTCGCCTCCTCCTGCTGGCAGTAGGGCTGGTGGTAGCTCTGACCTTCCTCCTCTCCGTTCATCTTCTCCCCAGCAGGTACGAACTCCACGAGGGTGACGTGACCCCCAGCAACATTCGGGCGAGCAAGCGCATTCAGTACGTTTCTGCCATAGAGACCAAGGCGGAGCGAGAGAGAGCCGCCAACAGTGTTCAGGAGGTGTTCGTCTTCGACCCCGGAGTCGCTTCTGAGCAGCGGGGAAAGATGGTGACAGCCTTTCAGAACATCGGTGCGACCCGGAGCAACACCGTGATGGCCCTCGATGCCAAGAAGGCAACGGTTCAGAAGGCCCTGGAGGCCAGTCTAGCCGACGATGAACTCACCCTGCTGGTGCGCATGGACGATCCGCGCTGGCAGGCGGTGACGATCAATGCTCCCAAGGTGCTCTACGACCTGCTCAGTGAGAAAATAACCTCTGACAGGTTGCAGAACCTTCGGGGTGAGGCTATGGCCAGGCTTGTGGCGATACCCGCCGACCAGGATCGGGAGTTGGCGGCGGATCTGGTGCGGCAGTTCGCTCGAGTCAACTACACCCCCAACCCTGCAGAGACGGAGAGGCTTCGAAAGGAAGCCCAGGACGCCGTGGCCCCCGTCAGCAAGACCATAGAGAAGGGGGAGGTCATCCTCAGGGAAGGGGACGTGGTCAGGGCAGCCGATCTGGAGAAGCTGGAGGCCCTGGGTCTGCGGAATCCAGCCGTAGACTACCACGCCATCTCCGCTTCGGCCCTTCTAGCCCTGTTGGTGGTGTCTCTGCTGGCCGGCTACATTTGGGTGTTCGAGCCCGCCCTTCTGGTTCACGAGAAGAGGCTGCTGCTGGTCGCCCTGGTGATCCTGGCTACCGTGGTGGCGGCCAAGGCTGTGCTACCCGGCCGGCCCTACTGGGCCTATCTCTTTCCCATCTCGGCCGTGGCCATGCTGCTGTCCACCCTGCTGGAGGCCCAACTGGCCATGCTGGTGACGGTGCTGCTGAGTCTCATCGTAGCCACCATCGCCAGCAACTCCCTGGAGGTGGCCGCTATCGGCATAGTAGGTGCGGTGCTGGGTACTCTGGGGGTTCGACGGAGCGATAGACTTCACTCCTATTTCCTGGCCGGCGGCATGGTGGCCCTCGGTAGCTTCGCCGTGATCCTGAGCTTCCACCTCATGTCCCGGGAGGACGACTGGGCTGGTCTTGCCCTGATGGGCGGTCTGTCCGTGGTCAACGGCCTGCTGTCCGCCTCCCTGACAGTGGGCACCTTCAGCCTGCTGGGGCGGCTATTCGGAATAACCACCACGATGCAGCTGCTGGAGCTTTCCGATCCGACTCAGCCCCTGCTGCGGCGTCTGTTGAACGAGGCGCCCGGTACCTACCACCACAGCATCATGGTGGGGAACCTGGCGGAGCGAGCAGCGGAACTGGTAGGCGCCGATGCCCTCCTGGTGCGGGTTGGCTCCTACTACCACGACGTGGGCAAGCTGGCGAGGCCCTACTTCTTCATCGAGAACCAGTTCGATGGCAAGAATGTCCATGACTCCCTGGATCCCCAGACCAGCGCCCGAATCGTGGCGGCTCACGTCCGGGATGGATTGGAGCTGGCCGAGAAGTACAAACTGCCTCCCAGGGTGTGCGAGTTCATCGCCGAGCACCACGGTACGCGACTGGTCAGCTACTTCTTCAACCAGGCCTCTCGGGAGGGGGATGGTCAGGTGGACATCTCCCAGTATTCCTACCCGGGGCCCCGACCGCGGAGCAAGGAGACGGCCATCGTGATGCTGGCCGACTCGGTGGAGGCGGTGGTGCGAGCTGCCAAGGACCACTCTCCCGAGGTGGTGGCCACTCTGGTGCGCAAGGTGGTAGACGAGCGGGTGGCCGAGGGCCAGTTGGACGACTGCGACCTCACCATGCGGGATGCGGAGGAGATCAAGAAGGCCTTCACCTCCATCCTGATGGGCATGTACCATCCACGGATCGAGTACCCGCCCGCACTGCCCGCACCCGAAACTAACAGGGAGAAGAAGACCCTTGCGGAGCCATCAGAATCCCCCGGACAAGTCCCGGCCTGAGGGCCAGCCACCCCTGGTGGTGGAGTGGGAAATCGACGAACCCCTGGAAGGGGTGGTGAGCCGCTCCTTGCTGGAGTCGGTGCTGGCCGAGGCGGCCGCGGGGCGGTGGCCCGGCGGACCGGTGGCTGTGGGTTTGATCATCACCGACGACGAGGGTATCCGGGAGATGAACCGGGAGTATCGGGGGATCGACGCCCCGACCGACGTTCTCTCCTTTCCCCTCCAGGAGTACGAGAGCCCGGAACAGCCCAGGGTCCTCTTCCCGCAACCCTCTGAGGAGCCCCTATCCCTGGGCGACATAGTGATCTCCTACCCGAGGGCCGCCGAGCAGGCGCAAGAGTACGGGCACTCCCTGGAGCGGGAGTTGGCCTTCCTGGCGGTGCACGGAATGATGCATCTGCTGGGGTACGATCACGAGGACCCCTCCCAGGCGGCCAGGATGAGGCAGGAGGAGGAGAGCATTCTGCAGCGGTTGGGGCTCACCCGAGGTGAGGACTGAGGACTGAGGACTGAGGACCGAGGACCGAGGACCGAGGACCAGGAATCCCCTTCTCGCTCTGGGAGAGGGTCGACCGGAAATCTCCCTCTCCCTCTGGGAGAGGGTCGGGGTGAGGGTGATGCTCGCCAAGCAGGATGGTACTGTCTGATGCCTCGCCCGCTGGTCGAGTCCTTCCGCGATGCCTTTCGGGGCATCTTCCACGTATTCCGGACTCAACGCAATGCCAGGATTCATTCGGCAATCACCCTGGTGGTCGTGGGGGCTGGATTGTGGCTCCAGCTGGGGTCTCTGGAGTGGGTGATCCTGGTGCTGACCATCTCCCTGGTCCTGGCGATGGAGATGGTCAACACCGCCCTGGAGGCGCTGGCCGACGCCACCGTCACCAGCTACCACCCCTTGATTAAGGTAGCCAAGGATGTGGCGGCTGGAGCCGTTCTGGTGACGGCGATGGGGGCGGTGGCGGTGGGGCTGCTGGTGTTCATACCGAAGCTGCTGGGGATCCAGTGATGGTTGTGAGGGCTGCATGGAAGCTCGGTGGAACAGCCCTCACCCCGACCCTCTCCCAAAGGGAGAGGGAGTCTTCGTTCTAACCCTGCCACCGCCAGAGGGCGGAGCCCCAGGTGAGGCCTGCCCCGAAGGCAACGAAGGCCAGGAGGGAGCCAGGCTTTACCTTTCCCTCGTCGATGGCCTCGCAGAGGGCTACGGGGATGGAGGCTGCGGAGGTGTTGCCGTAGCGATCGACGTTCACGTACACGGCCTCCTCGCCCATGGACAGGCTCTCCCGAGCGGAGTCGATGATCCGGATGTTCGCCTGGTGGGGTATCAGGAGGTCCACATCCTTGGCCTTCACCCCTGCCTTTTCCAGGCTTTCGTTGAAGACCCGGGGAAGGATCCTGGCGGCGAACTTGAACACCTCTCGCCCGTTCATCTTGATGTAGTGCTGTCTCTGCTCCACGGACTCACGGCTGGCGGGGACCCGGCTGCCGCCGGCGGGGATTATCAGATGCTGGGCCCCCGACCCGTCGGAGCCGAGGACAGAAGAGAGCAGGCCGCCCTCTTGATCTGTAGCACTCAGCACTACCGCTCCGGCGGCGTCTCCAAACAGCACGCAGGTGGTCCGGTCCGTCCAATCGATCACCCGTGAGAGTGCCTCGGCCCCAATTACCAGGATGTGGCGGTAGGCCCCGGAGAGAACGAGTTGGCTTCCTGTGACGAGGCCGTAAACGAATCCGGAACAGCCCGCGGCCAGATCGAAGGCGCCGCAATTGGGGGCGCCCAGGGCGTGCTGGACCAGGGAGGCGGTGGCTGGAAGGCCGGGGTAGTCGGGGGTCAAGGTTGCCAGGATGATCAGGTCGAGGTCCTTCGGGCCGATGCCGGCCTTCTCCATGGCCTCCTGGGCGGCCGACGTCGCTATAGTTGAGGTGGTCTCCTCCTCGGAAATCACCCGGCGCTCCGAGATCCCGCTCCGGGTCCGGATCCACTCGTCGGAGGTATCGACCATCTTCTCCAGGTCGTAGTTGGATAGGATCTGAGAGGGCAGGCACTTTCCCCACCCAGCGATCCGCACGTGTCTGGTCACGGCGTCACCTCGGCTTGGTCGTCGCTGGCTTCGATGTCGACCAGCAGGATGGGGTCACCGGCGTGGACGAGTTGACCCTGCTGCACCAGGACTGCCGCCACTCGCCCCCGGCAGTCGGCAACAACCTCGTTGAACACCTTCATCGTCTCGATTAGCCCTACTACCGTGTCGTGCTCGATCCAATCGCCGGCGGACACGTAGGGCTTGTTGGAGGGATTGGGGGCAGAATAGAAAACTCCAGTAAGTGGTGCTCCAACTCGGTGCAACCCCTCCCGCTCGGGAGCCGAATCCTCTGGAGTCGACGGTCTGGCCGGAATGGGGGAGGAGGGTACCGCGCGCAGGGACCGGCGTAGCCTCAGCCGGACGCTGCCCTGGCACACCTCCAACTCGGTCACGTCGGCGGTCGCCATCTGTTGTATTACCCCTCTAAGGACCGATATCCAGTCGCTCTGTTCGGCCATCTCCATACCTGGTTCTGGGTTCTGAGTTCTGTGCTTCGGTTCCTCAGCACCTAGCACCCAGCACTGGTTTGTTGCTTAACTCTCGAAGGCAGTGAATAGCAGGGTGGCGTTGTGGCCGCCAAAGCCGAGGGAGTTGGACATGGCGGCTCGAACTTCGGTCTCCCTAGCCACGTTGGGGACGTAGTCCAGGTCGCACTCGGGGTCGGGATGCTCGTAGTTGATCGTCGGTGGGATCACCGAGTGAGTAATCGCCTTGACGCAAACCATCGCCTCCACGGCGCCGGCAGCCCCCAGGAGGTGGCCTGTCATGGACTTGGTGGAGCTGACAGCGACGTCGTAGGCCCGCGGGCCGAAGAGGTTCCTGATTGCCATGGTCTCCAGCCTGTCGTTGAGCTGAGTAGAGGTGCCGTGGGCGTTGATGTAGTCGATCTCTTCGGGCGCGAGCCCTGCTTTCTTCAGGGCTATGGTCATGGCTCGCACTGCCCCCTCGCCGCCCTCGGCAGGCGCGGTGATGTGATAGGCGTCGCCGGTGGCCCCGTAACCTTTCATCTCCGCGTAGATCCTGGCTCCCCTCTCTTGGGCGTGGGTGAGGGACTCCAGGATGAGAACGGCCGCGCCTTCGCCGATCACAAAACCGTCTCGCTCGGCATCGAAGGGGCGGCTCGCCCGCTGGGGTTCGTCGTTGCGGGTGGAGAGGGTTCGCGGGGCGGTGAACCCGGCCACCCCGATGGGGACGATGGGCGCCTCGCTGCCGCCCGCGAGCACGGCGCTGGCATCACCCCGGCGGATCACCTCGAAGGCTTCCCCGATGGAGTGGGCGCTGGTGGCGCAGGCAGAGACCACTGAGAAGTTGGGGCCTTTGGCTCCCGTGTGGATGGCTACCTGTCCGGCAACCATGTCTACGATCATCATGGGAACCAGGAAGGGACTTACCCGATCGGGTCCCCGGCTCTCCAGCACCTTCGCCTGCTCTATCAGGGTGGCGAGGCCGCCGATGCCGGAACCCATCAGGACTCCGACTGAGTTGGCGTTGGACTCATCGATCTTGAGGCCGGAGTCTCGTACCGCCTCCTTAGCCGCCGCAATGGCCAGCTGAACGAAGCGGTCCATGCGGCGGGCTTCCTTGGCGCCCACGGCTGCCGCGGGATCGAAGCCCTTGACCTCGGCGGCGATGCGGGTAGGAAAGGCTGAGGCATCGAAAGCCTTTATGGTGTCGATGCCCGATCTTCCGGCTACCAGCGCGGCCCAACTGCTCTCTACATCGTTGCCAAGGGGCGTGACAGCCCCCAATCCGGTGACCACAACGCGCTCGGTCAACTCGAACCACCTCGGAGACAGTGTGAGGAGGGTGAATCATCAGGGTGCGGTCGCAGAGTATACCACAGCAGGCACCCGCCGAAAACCTGAGGCAGCGGTCGAAAACGGTGTGTGGGACGAGTTCTACGACTTTGGGCATGCCCTTTGCCGATATGTCCGACTCGGATAAAGGAGGGTCAGGGTAGCCGGTAGGTTGGCGGCGTGCGGAACAGTTGGTTGTCCCGCCAGGATGTGTCTGGGGCCGAAGGGGGCCAGGTTACGCTGAGGTCAACAGTAGAGTCTGCTGTGGCGAGGCTGGGATCAGTCCAGCGGACTGGCACAGTAAAGGGGCTGAAACATGAGGCAGGTCACGGATTGTGATCCGTTCGTTCGTTATGGGTCTCGGCCGCTGATTACTCCTGAAAACCTGCCCTTCAAGGCGGATGCCGTGCTGAATCCGGGGGTTGCAGAAGTTGATGGGGAGGTGGTGCTGCTCTTACGGGTTGAGGACCGGCGGGGCCTTTCGCAGATCCACGTCGCCAGGAGTGCCAATGGGATAGACGGCTGGCGCATAGAGAAGAAGCCACTGCTCAGCCCTGGATTGCCCCAATTCCCCTTCGAGGAGTGGGGATGCGAGGATGCACGGGTGACTCAGATAGAGCCCCACAGGTGGCTCATCGCCTACACAGCCTGCTCTCGCCACGGCCCGGCCGTGGCGCTCGCCAGCACTAAGGACTTCGTGGCGGTCGATCGCCTTGGTGTGGTCTTTTCGCCCATCAACAAGGATGCGGCCGTGTTCCCGCAGACCTTCGACGGCCTTTGGATCATGCTTCATCGTCCGTCGACGGGGGGAGAGGAGCACATCTGGCATGCCTCTTCCCTGGAGCTGACCCACTGGAGCCAGCCCGGCATCTTGCTGGCTCAGCGGGGTGGCCCCTGGTGGGACGGGATGCGGATTGGTGTCGGGGCGCCCCCTATCCGTACCGACGGAGGGTGGTTGCTGGTCTATCACGGCGCCAAGGAGATGGGTGTCCGCCCCGTATACCGGTTGGGGCTTGCCCTGCTGGACCTGCACGACCCCCGCAAGGTGCTGGCGCGGGCCTCAGAGTGGGTGTTTGCCGCGGAGGCCGACTACGAGTTGCGGGGCCTGGTACCTAACGTCGTTTACACCTGCGGTGCCCTGTGTCGAGGTGATGAGGTCTGGATGTACTACGGAGCGGCCGACACGGTGGTTGCGCTGGCCACGGCCAGGGTATCCGACCTTCTGGCCTTCGTTCAGGAGCGCGATTTCGTGGTGAGTGCCAAGTCGCGGAGCAGGCAGGCTGCCCTGGTCTCGAGCCGTTGAGGCGGCTTCGCCCTAGACCAGATCTTTGATGAGATAAACGCAGATCTCGATGCGCAACTGGTGACGGCCCAGGCCGTCCACGTAAAACACCCGGTGTGGGTACCGGCCATATCCTGAGTCCCGGTATCCCCGACGCAAGTAGAGGGCGTGAGCCCGCGGGTTGTCGATGCCGACGCCCAGCCCTATTCTGCGATACCCCCGTTGCCGGGCAAGATCCTCGGCGGTTGCGAGCAGTTGAGACCCGATGCCTTTCGATCTCAGCTTGGGAGTCACAAACAGATCCTCGACGTCCGGGCAATCCGGCAGATGGGAGGCTACCGGCTCGTCCTCGGTACCGTTCCACTTCAGCAGCCCATGGCCGATGGGCATGCCGTTCTGCCACGCCACCAGATAGACTACCCGACCCTGTTGCTGCAGGGCGAAACGGTCCCGATGCTTTTCGGGCGGAGTGGAGGAGGGCAGCAGCCGTTCGAGAAGGCCGATCTCTGCCTCGGCCAGGGGCCTGATCTCCACCTTTACCGGGGTTTGGGCTACTTTCATCTGTGCTTTCCGTTCTCTCTGGTGCGAAGAACCATAGCCCTTCGTGAACAGGCCTGACGGCTAGGGTGCCGGGAGGAAGTAGAAGACTAATACCAACACCAGGTAGACGGCGACGAGCTGCAATCCTTCGAACCAGTTGGACTCCCCATCCAGTACCACGAAAGCCAGGGCGATCACCGAGAGACCTATGCCGGCGATCTCCAGGCTGTTGAAGACCAGCGACATCGGCTGGCCGAAGGCGAAGGATGCAAAGACCAGGATTGGAGCCACGAACAGCGCTACCTGGGCGCTGGAGCCGATGGCGATGGTGACCGCCGTTTCCATGCGGTTCCTCATAGCCAAGAGCACGGCCGCCGAGTGCTCCGCCGCGTTTCCCACTATGGCTACCACCACTACGCCAACGAAGAATTCAGTCATCCCCAGAGCCGCCGTGGCCGTCGATATGCTGCCTACCAGCAGTTCCGACTCGATGGCGACTATGCCCGTGGCGACGGCCAGGATCACGATGGACTGTGAAAGGCTCAGTCGAGGCGCGCGGCGCTCTTCAGGCATCGAGGTCAACAGCGCCCGGTGGGTCCGCAGGGAGAAGACCAGGCTCCCCAGGTAGGTCAGGATGAGGACGGTCGCCACCAGCAGGCTGAGCAGGTCGAAAGCGGGCGCTCTCGGCTCCAGGGTGCCGAACACGGCTAGATCCAGCACCGCCGGCATCACCAGGGCGATTGTCCCCAGGAACAGCATGGCGATGCTCGCCCCCGCGTGGGTTCGATTGAAGGTTTGCCGCTCCCGCCCCCAGCCGCCCAGCAGCATGCTGAGCCCTAGCACCAGCAGCATATTGCCGATGATGCTGCCGCTGATGGATGCCTTAACCACCTCCTGCAGGCCCGCTCGGAGCGCCAGGAGGCCAATGATCAGCTCCGTGGCGTTCCCCAGGGTGGCGTTGAGGATCCCCCCGGGGCCCTGGCCCACCCAGTGAACCAGCTCTTCGGTGGCTTCGCCGATCAATCCTGCCAGGGGGATGATGGCGATGGCCGAGGTCACGAAGATCCACAGCTGGGGCAGCCCCGACAGGTAAACGGCCCAGCTCACCGGCACCAGCAGCAGGAGCCAGTAGAACCAGTTCCCCTGCAGGAAGCCAGTGATAGCCGCTAGCCAAGCTCTGAGTCTCGGTCCCACCGGCATTATCCCCGCATCGCCAGCGTAACGTCGCGCCGCACCAGGGTACCGGGACGCAAGAAGCATGCTCCCGTTTCCATCCCCTCGCTTCTTGAGGAAGGCGGGCAGGAGAGGAGGCCGGCAGGTGATGCAGCAGGCGAGGGGGATCGGTTGGGCGCCGCCGTGATTGGCTGAGACTGCTATTGGAGTTGACGATGTCTGCCGAATATTGCCTTGGATTTCCCTTTCGGTCTCCAACAGGGGATAATCGACTCCGACGCTTTCTCTCGAATGAGGTGCAAATGGAAGATAGCGACCGGAAGCAGATAGAGGAGGCTCTGCGGGAGAGCGAAGAGCGATTCCGTGCGGTCTTCGAGAACGCTGCCATCGGCATCTCCCTGGTGAGCCCGGACGGCTGGTTGCTGGACTTCAACCCGGCCATGTGCCGGATGCTGGGCTACGAACCGTGGGAGTTGCGCAACGTCCACGTCGCCGACTTCACCCACCCCGACGACCTGGCTGCTGAGTTGGGACTGCTGGAAGAACTGGTGGCCGGGAAGCGCGATCACTTCCAGATGGAGAAACGGTACATTCGTAAAGGAGGGGGGATCCTCTGGGGCCGGTTGACCTCCTCTCTGGTACGGACGGGTGAAGGAACAGCCGTCTTCACGGTAGGCATGATCGAGGACATCACGGAGCGAAAGCACTCGGAGAAGGCGCTCCAGGAGAGCGAGGGAAGATACAGGGAGCTGGCTGACTCTCTGCCCGAGACGGTCTTCGAGATGGACGCCGCAGGTATTCTGACCTTCGTCAATCGGGCGGGTTTCGAGAAGTTCGGCTACAGCCGGGAGGACTTGGAAAGGGGCCTCAGTGTAATCGATCACCTGGCCCCTGAGGACGTGGTGAGGGCGGCACGGGACATCGCTACGAGAATCAAGGGCGGGGGGGTTGGTCGCCAGGAGTACACGGCCATCAGGAGAGACGGCAGCACCTTCCCCGTGGTCATTTACTCCAGCCGGATCGTCAGAAATGGACAGCCGGTTGGCCTGAGAGGGTTCCTGGTCGACGTCTCGGAGCAGAAACGGACAGAGGAAGCCGTACGAGAGAGCGATGCCCGTTTCCGAACCATCTTCGAGAGAGCTGCCATCGGCGTCGGTCTCACCGATGAGGATGGCTGGTTTATCGAGTGCAATCTGGCCCTGCAGGTGATGTTGGGCTACAGCCTGGAGGAGCTTTGCCACAGGCGGATTGCCGACGTGACCCACCCCGAGGATGTGGATGTCGTCACCGAGCTGTACCAGCAGTTGATGAGCGGCAGTCGGGACCAGTATCAGGTGGAGCAGCGATTTGTCCGGAAGGATGGCCAGTCGGTGTGGACCCGCGTCACCGTCTCCAGCTTCCTCGGCGAGGGACGCCCCCGGTATGCCATAGGCATGGTGGAGGATACCTCCAGGCGGAAGGAGTTGGAGAAACAGCTGCTGCGGGCGCAGAGGCTGGAGACCGCCGGAAGGATCGCGGGGCAGGTGGCCCATGACTTCAACAATCTCCTGGGTCCCGTGATCGCCTACCCGGATCTAATCAGGATGGAGTTGCCCGACGGCCATCCTGCTCTCCAGTATTGTGACCTGATGCAGGATGCAGCGGAGCGGATGGCTCAGATCAACGAGAACCTGATGGCCCTCGGAAGACGGGGGGTCCTGGATGAGCAGCCGATCGACCTCAACCAGCTGTTGGAGCAGACCATCAGGCAGATGGAGCCGGTGCCGGAGAAGCTGGCCGTGGAGTTGAACCTGGCGCCGGAGTTGATGCCGGTGAGCGGGTCTCCCGCACAGCTGTCCCGAGTTGTCACCAACCTCGTGGCCAACGCTCGGGAGGCCATGCAGGACGTGGGGGTTCTGTCTGTCACCACCCAGAGCGTCCGTCTGGACAAGCCCCTCATCGGGTACAGCCGAGTAGGAGCGGGCGAATATGTCAGGCTGGATGTAGGTGACACCGGGTGCGGGATACCTCTGGAGATCAGAGACAAGATCTTCGATGCCTTCTTCACCACCAAGCACAGCGGCAGGAAACGGGGGAGCGGCCTCGGCCTCAGCATCGTCCAGAGCGTCGTGGAGGATCATCGGGGCGGCATCGATTTCTCGAGCGAGGTGGGCAGGGGGACGGTATTCAGCGTCTACCTGCCGGTCTCCCGGGACCACAAGCGCACTCCCTCCGCTGACGGGCTGCTGGGCGGGACGGAAAGGGTGCTGGTGGTGGACGACGACCAGATTCAGCAAGAGGTGACCCGAGAGCTTCTGTGCCGGTTGGGATACCGGGTGCAGGTGGCCAGTAGCGGGGAGGAGGGGCTGGAGTTTCTTCAGGACCACCAGGTGGACCTGTTGATCCTGGACATGGTCATGCCCCCGGGTATCGATGGTGCAGAAACCTACCGGCGGGTGCTGAAGATGAGGCCAGGCCAGCGGACGATCTTTGTGTCGGGCTTTGCTGAATCCGAGCGGGTGCGGCAGGCCCAAGCGCTGGGCGCGGGAGCCTATCTGCGGAAACCGGTCAAGCTGGAGACGCTGGCGAGGGCCGTGCGGGAGACGCTGGCCCAGGTGGCACTATAAAGATCGCCCTTCACCGGGCCATGGAAAGGGCATCCGCACCTCCGCAGCCGCCAGGGCCTTTCTGGCCCTGGCCGAGCGCTCTAAGCCCCAGCTTGTCGGGTAATTTGACGTGGGGTGACCGAGCCCAGTATAAGTGGGCATAAGGGGGAGCGGAGGGGACGTAGCCCAAAGGGGAGGGACGACGCTGAGCCCCGAGTTGCTGGACTATCTGGAGTCCTGGTCGTGGGATCCTACGGTGCTGAGCGGCCTGGCCGTAGCGGCTGCCCTGTATGCCTCGGGCTGGCGCCGCCTCAGCCGCCCCGAGTTCAAACACCCCGTGCTGGCCGCCTGGCGTGCATGGTGCTTCGCCGGGGGGCTGGCGGCGATCTGGGTGGCCCTGCTCTCCCCCATCGATAGCCTCAGCGATCTTTTCTTCTTCATGCACATGATCCAGCACCTGCTGCTGGTGGAGGTGGCGGCCCCTTTGCTGCTGCTGGGTGCCCCCCTGCTGCCGATGCTGTGGGCCCTCCCCCGGGACCTGCGGGTAGGGCTCGGCTCCTTGTTCGGCCCGGGGAATCCCCTCAAGGGGCTTCTTGCCCTGCTGACTCACCCCCTGGTGGCCGTGTCCCTCTACACCGGGGCCCTGGGGGCCTGGCACCTGCCACCCCTCTACGATGCCGCCCAGGGCCGGACGGTCATCCACGACACGGAGCATCTGATCTTCCTCGGAACGGCCCTCCTGTACTGGTGGCCGATCATCCACCCGGCGGGTGGCCGGCGGCGCTTGAGCTATGCCGCCGCCATCCCCTACCTGCTGCCGCCGATGCTGACAGGAAGCCTGATCGGGGCCCTGCTCACCTTCGCCCAGCATCCCCTCTACGCCACCTACCAGCAGGTGCCCCGCCTCTGGGGCATATCGGTGGTGCAGGATCAGCAGCTGGCCGGACTGATCATGTGGGTGCCCGGGGGGTTGGTCTACATCTTTCCGATCTTCGTCTTGATCGCCCTGATGCTGCGGCAGGAGGATCGGGCTGCTGAGGCGTGATCTCTGCACCCCTTGGTAACGCCGGCCATAGGCTCTAACAGCCCTGCTTCTGCGGGATCCTGAACGTGGAGCGAGCCAAGCAGATCCTGGTATCAGCCGGCGCTTCCGACGCCGACGACTGAGTGGAAGAGCTCCCATTTCGGGGTGAGAATCCGTTGACATAGAGCCGCTCGCCGCTCACAATTGTAACGTTTTGCTGACTCGTTGAAACGCCCTTGGGCAGCAGTGGGTGCGACCCAAGATTCCGGGAGAGCGGGCCGGGAGCCTCAGATCGTGTAGGGGCGGGCGTCCCTGCCCGCCCTGGTACCTCGTACTGTGGCGGTATCCGACGAG
>JAJZQR010000106.1 GCA_021806765.1 Chloroflexota bacterium
CACCACGACCACTCCTCCACCTCGAAAAACTCCCGCCAACCCCAATCCAGCGTGCCCAAGCCCCCTCTCCTGGCAACATCCCCCTACTCTCTCCTCGATCCCCTTCTCCCACCCGCTGCGTAAGCCCGACCGCACCCGCGATTGACAGCCCCTCTGCGATGCACTAGCATCCATCGCTGGCCCGTGCCCGCACATTGGGACGAATTATCGTCCGGACTCTACCGGCCAGGAGGAATAGAGCTATGCAGAGACCGATCGACCCTCTGGAGCGAATCGCCGCTCTTGGGCCCGTCGAGCCCTATAGGGTCAAGATGGTGGAGCCGATTCGGAAGACGAGCCGCGAGGAGCGGGAGCGCGCTCTGTCCGAGGCGGGCTACAATCTGTTTCGGATACCGGCCGAAGCCGTCTTCATCGACCTCCTGACCGACTCCGGGACCGGCGCGATGAGCCAGCACCAGTGGGCCGGGCTGATGCAGGGTGACGAGAGCTACGCGGGGGCCCGCAGCTTCTATCGGCTGAGGGATACTGTGCGGGAGGTCTTTGGGCTGCCCGAAGTGATCCCCACTCACCAGGGGCGAGCCGCCGAGCATCTGCTCTTCGCCGAGTTGGTCCGGCCGGGCCAGCGGGCGCTCTCCAACACATTCTTCGACACCACTCGGGCCAATGCCGAGGATGCCGGCGCCGAGGCCATCGACCTGCCTGCCAGGGGGTCTCACGACATCAGCAGCGACCAGCCCTTCAAGGGTGACGTGGACCTGGACGAATTGGCCTCGACCCTCGCCGCGGCGGCACCCGGCGAGATCGCTGGATTCGTCATGACGGTGACCAACAACGCGGGCGGGGGACAACCGGTTTCCCTGGCCAACTTGAGAGGCGCTCAGACCCTCTGCCGGCGATACGGCGTCCCCCTCATCGTCGACGCCAGCCGTATCGCCGAGAACGCCTTCTTCATCAAGGAGCGGGAGGCGGGCTTCGCGCAGAAGTCGGTGGCCGAGATCGTTCGGGCCATCGGGGATTGCGCCGATATTCTCACCATGAGCGCCAAGAAGGACGGGCTGGTCAATATTGGAGGACTGCTGGTGCTGCGTGATCCCGATCTGGCAGAGCGGATCCGCCGCCGAATGGTGGTCACCGAGGGCTTTCCCACTTACGGTGGTCTGGCGGGCCGAGACCTGGAGGCCATCGCCGTGGGGCTGCGGGAGGTGCTGGACGAGGGGTATCTGGCCCATCGCATCGGTCAGGTGGCTTTCCTGGCAGACCTGCTCCGCGATCTGGGGGTCCCTATGATCGAGCCCCCCGGCGGGCATGGCGTCTTCGTGGATGCCGGCTCCTTCCTTCCGCACATCCCCAGGGAACAGTTCCCGGGCCAGGCTCTGGCTGTGGCCCTCTACCTGGAGGGCGGGGTCCGAACGGTGGAGATTGGATCGGTGATGTTTGGGGAGGACCCCACCGGCGCCCGGCCGGAACTGGTCAGGCTCGCGATCCCCCGGCGGGTCTACTCCAACGCCCAGTTGGGCCACGTGGCCGGGACCTTCGCGGCCATCAGGGAGCAGCGCTCCTCCATCCGAGGGGTGACCATCGTCGAGGAGCCTCCGGTTCTGCGCCACTTCTCCGCGCGCTTCGCGCTGGTGTGACGAGTTGTAGTAACGACTTCAGTCGTTCGTTATCGGCTAGATGCGCAGCCGTCCTCGCCTTCCGGCCCGGGACCTGATGCTCAGCACCATTCCCAACAGCACCACCAGGGCCCCTGCTCCCAGGTAAGGGAGCAGTTGAAGGATGCTCTGAAACGGTGAGGTGGAGGTAGGGCCGTCCACGATCAGCCCGTCCAGGGCGAAGGGGCCGGCCGTCGTTATCTGGAAGTGGTGGAACCCGCTGGATAGGCCGGTGGCGATGGGTACCCGCTGCTGCCACGAGGGCTCCTGCGCCGCCAGGTCCAGGACTGCTTTGCCAGCCCCGTCTCGGGGGAGCCGATTGGCCGCCTGGGGAGAGCCGTCTATCTCCACGTAAGCCGGCCCAAAGCCGGGACCTTTGGGGACCACCAGCGTCAGGTCGGTTCCCTCGAACGCACCAGAGACGGAGGCTCCGGCCTCGTCAGTCTTCTTCATCCCGCCCAGGCTGGCCTGGGGTTCGCTGACCTGGGTCCAGTTCCCCTGATACTGGAGGGCCCAGTGGTCTTCCTGGAAGAAGCCCCTGTACACGGCCGGTTGGGTGGAGCCCAGCGCCTTCACGGCGTCGTAGATGGGGTGGGTGGCGAAGTCGGGCTCCACCATCCGGAAGTAGTAGAAGGGCTGGTCCTTCTCGTGGTCGTCGACCCGCTTGAAGAACCAGATGTTCATCACCCCCATCCAGGGCCACTCCTCGGCCGCCCGCTGGAAGCCCCGCACGGTGTACTGGGCCTGCAGGTCCTCGCTCACCCGGCCGAAGGTCGGCTCCGCGGTCACCGACTCGGGCTGGACGTTCCACCCCATCTCCGAAGCCCAGATCGGTTTGGATGCGTCCCCGTTCTTCACCATGATCTGCCGGTCCAGCAGCGGCCTGGAGAAGTTCACGTCCTTCAGCGCCAGCCGGTGATCATCCGGGCCGGAGCGGAGACCGTAGGCCATGACTGACAGGATGTCGAAGTAGTCCTTGGCGCCGGCGTCGTACATCTGCTGCAGGTAGATCTGGTCGTCCATGGCCTGCCAGCTCTGCTCGATGGTGGGAGCCAGAGCCGCCGAGAGGATGACGCAGTTGGGGTCCGCCTCCTTGGCCCGCTGGTAGCCGATCTTCAGCAGCTGGACGTACGCCTTTGCGTCTACCGGTTTGCTGCCCCACTCGATGGCCAGGTTCGGTTCGTTCCACAGCTGGTAGTACTTCACCTTCCCTTTGTAGCGGCTCACGACCTTGTAGACGAAGTCGCCGTAGTCCTCGAGGTTGTCCGGCGGGGTGTGGGGCCATGGGTTGCTGGCGTGGGCCCACTTGGGGGGCAGGTCCAGCCGCACGATCATCTGGATCCCATACTCGTTAGTCAGATCCACGATGTTGTCGTACTTGTTCCACGTGCTTTGCCCGTACTTCTCGTCCCAGTACATGCCCTTGGAAGGTTCCTCGATGTCCTCCCAGGGGAACTGCTGGCGGATCCAGCCGATGCCGGCGTCTTTGATCATCTGGAGGGTCTCGCGCCGCTTGTTGACGTCGGCCTCTTGCTCCAGGAAGGTGTTGACGCCCATGGGGTTGACCCCCGTGTAGCGCATCGGCACCATGTCGTCGGTTTGCACCTTTGGCGCCGTGAGGCTGGAGGTGAAGGCGACGATCTGGTTGCGGCGCTCATCGCCCAGTCTGGCCAGCAGGCTGGATCGCAGGCCGACCACATCGGTAGCCAGCACCGTCACAGCCCCTGCCACCAACACCAGGAAGATGGTCAGCCAGCAGCCCAGTTCCTCTCGTCTTCGTCTGGGGGATCTATACATGGGGGAACCTTTCCGACCCCTTCCACCGTGGACATGCCCTCCAGCATGTCCATGCCTCCCCGACACGGGGAGGAGAGATCCTCCCCCTTCCCTGCGAGGGAAGGGGGCAGGGGGTTAGGTTCGCACTCTCTTACAATACGGGAGCTATGTCGATCTGATAGTCGGTCATCTCGGCCTCGGGGGTGGCCCCTTCGATGAAGTTGACTACGGTGGAGAGCACCTCGTTGGCGTGGTGGCTGTCGTTGGTGGCGACGGCGAAGCCTATGATGGCCCGCTGCCACAAGTCCTGGTCTTCGATCTCGGCTGCTGAGACGTTGAACTGGTTATGCACCCGGGCGATGATCGATTTGACTACGTGGCGCTTTTCCTTCAGCGAGTGGGAGTTGGGCAGGTGGAGTACCACACGGGCCGCGCCGACGATCATTCTGGGCCTCCGATAGTACTAACGGATCAAGCTGGTAGGCCTCCAGCAACCTTGGGGCCACCTTCCCCCAATCGAAGCGTTCCTCAGCCGCCTGCCTTCCGAGGGTAGCCATTTGCCTCCGTAAGTTGCCATCTTCAAGCAGCCGGAGGACGTCCGATGCAAACTCTTCCGGTGAGTTGGCCATCAGCACTTCCTTGTCCTCGACCAGGTCGATCCCTTCTGCCCCCAGGCGGGTGGATACTACGGGCAGCCCCATGGCCATCGCCTCCAGGATCTTTAGCCTTGCGCCACCGGCCATCCGAATGGGCACGACGAAAACGCTGTTGCGGGAGAAGTAAGGACGGATATCCTCCACTGCCCCCGTGACGGTTACCTTCTGCCCGAGGGCCGCTAACTGCAGTACCGAAGGGGTGGGGGATCGACCAACGATCTCAAGGCTGACGTCGGACCGCTGATTGGTGATGTTCGGCAGGATGGTGGATACGAACCACTCCATGGCGTCTACGTTGGGTCGATAGTCCATGGTGCCGGTAAACAGCAGGCCGGTAGGCTCGGGTTCGATCGAGGAGTCCGGACGGTAGAACTCGCTATCCACGCCGTTGGGGACTACCCACAGGCGGATGCCGGGGGTCAGGTCCCGCAAAGCCTCAGCGTCGGCTTCGGACACGGCGAGGACCGCGTCGGCCGTTTGGCAGGCCCAGGCTTCGTACCGGCGCAGCTTCAGGTATTGAACGAGAGAGTACAGGGCCTTGGGCCAGGAGCCGCTGCGGCGGGCATCCACCGCTGCTGCCCTGTACTGGAGACGATACTCGGCGTTGTGGTCGTCGAACACCAGATGGGCTCGGGGGGCGGCGATTCGGGCTATGGGAAGGTACCTGGCCATCTCCAGCCCCGCCAGTTGGATAATGTCATATCGGTTGCCGTTGGCCACGGCCCGCACGATGCCCGCGAAGCCCTCCGACCGGAGCCGGAAGGCGATGTTCGGCTGGGCCGAGGTGAGCGTGGTCTGAAGCCGCTCCAGCCGACTGCGGACGGGGGCTGGCAGCACCATTATCTGCCCGCACAGTTCCTGGAGGGGTGCTGCCCGGTGGAGACTCTCCCCGGGGCGAAGGAAGGAGATCAGGTCCACCTGATGACCTGCCGACGCCGCCGCCCGCAGGAGGTGGTAGTTGCGGATCTGGGTCCCCTGATGGGGAGGGAAAGGCAGTTGAGGGGTAATGAAGAGGATTCTCATCGACTTCCTTGAACGGCCTTGTGATATACGGCCAGGGTTTCTCGGGCTGTCTGCTGCCAGGAGAAGGTTGCCGCCCGCTGGAGTCCGAGGGCGATCAGCCTCTGTCTCAGCCCTCCGTCGGCCAGCAACCGCCCCAGGGCCGCCGCCAGCCCCTCCACGTCCTCCGGCGCCACCAGGAGGGCAGCATCGCCCGCGACTTCTGGGAGCGAGGAGACGTTGGACGCGATCACCGGGGTCCCGCAGGCCATGGCCTCCAGAACGGGGTGGCCGAAGCCTTCGTAGAGGGAGGGCAGGACCAGACAGGTGGCGCAACTGTAGTAGTATACCAACTGGGAGGCCTTTACGGACCCCACAAATTTGACCTCCTCTCCCAGACCCAGTTCATCTCGTACCCTGAACAGCTCTTCGTAGAGCCAACCCTTGCTCCCGACCACCACCAGGGGCACCCTATGGGCCTTCCACACCCGGGCGAAGGCCCTCAATAGAGTGGGGAGGTTCTTGCGGGGCTCCAGCGTTCCCACGAAGAGGACGAAGCGTTCCGGAAGATCCAGCTCCCTCCGCCGGTTCTCCACCTCCTGGGGGTCCAGGGGCCGGCACTCGGGTGACACCCCCGAGTGCACCACGGTGATCTTCTCCGGATCTGCCTGCAATAGCTCCAGCAGATCCCGTTTTGTCGAGTGGGACACGGCGATCACCTGGTCGGCGTTCTGCACTGCCCGGGCCACCTGGCCGTAGTAGCCAGCGCTCTCCGGGGTCAGCAGGTGAGGGAAGCGCAGGAAGGCCAGGTCGTGGATGGTGATCACGGAACGGCATCGGCGGCGGAAGGGAGGTATGAAATCCGGGCTGTGCAGAACGTCCATCGAAAAGCGAAGCAACTCGACAGGGAGGGCGATTTGCTCCCTGGGATGGTGGGGCGGGGTGACTATCCTGGATCGAGCCACCGATGCAGGCCAGCTTTGCTCGGAGGTCGCCCGACGGCTCTCCAGTAGTAGCAGATCGTCGCCGCTCTGCAGCGCCGCCAGGGCGTGGACGAGCCTTATGGTGTACTGGCTGATGCCTCCCTGAGCATAGGACACCAGCCTTGCGTCGACAGCTATCCGCATAGGAGCTTTCAGCTTTCAGCAGTCAGCATCCAGCCTGTGCCGAGATGCTGCCGGCATCGTTGAGATAGGTAGTCTGTCTGTGGATTGCCGCGTTGCCGAGGTCAGCGCTCGCTGCCGATAGCACTCTGCTGATGGCCGGCGGCCGGCGGCTGATCGCCATCCACCGGATCCACCCAGTAGCGGCCCGAGTCGTTGTGAAGGTAGCCCATACCGATCTCCGGATCGTGGGGAAAGACCAGTAGCACCCGTTCCTCTACCGCCCATCGCTGGATCCCGCGCCGGGTTTCGATGCTGCGCATCGGTTCCAGATCGTAAGCAGCGACCCAGGCCAGTCTCTCCATGTGAACGGCGAAGGGCGACACGTCGGCCGTGTAGAGGGCCTTCTGTCCCTCGGACTCGATTAAGACGCTCTGGTGGTGGGGCGTGTGACCAGGAGTTAGTATACAGCGAACGTGGGGAGTGATTTGAGTGTCTCCCTCGATCAGTTCCAGCTGTCGATGCTCCCAGAGGGGCAGCAGGTTCTCTGGAAGGTAGGTAGCCCTGGTGCGCTCGTTGGTATGGTTGGCGTCTTCCCACTCACCCTGCTGGACGATGTAGGTGGCCCTGGGGAAGGTTGGAGCGAGGTTCTCCCCATCCTGGACGGTATTCCCGCCCGAGTGGTCGGAGTGCAGATGGGTGTTGATCACCAGGTCCACACGGCCCAGTTCTACCCCCAGTTCTCGGAGCCGTTCCGGCAGCTTGCCGGTCCGCAGGATGCCCATCAAGCTAAGGGTTCGTTCTCTCATTTTGCTGCCGTAGCCGGCATCGACGACTATGAGGTGGTCTCCGTCCTTGATCAGGAGGCTGTTTACCCCCATTCCGACCCGGTTGAGGTCGTCGGCCCCATGCTTCTTCTCCCACATCACCTTGGGCACGAGACCGAACATCCCACCGCCGTCGACGCGGGCGAAACCATCCGATATCAAGATTATCTCTACATCTCCGATGCGCACCGGGGTCTCCGTTCTAGATCCAGTACCTCTTCAGATCCTCTGCCAGTTCCGTGTTCGGGAAAGCCCGCCGGCCCTCCTCCAGCATTGCCTGCCGGTCGTAGTAGGGCCAGATGTGAGTCAGCAGCAATCTCTTCACGCCTGCCTGGGAGGCCAGTTCTCCGGCCAGGGTCGGTGTGAGGTGGATGGCGTGCTCCGGGTCGAAATCCTCCTGGCTGACGGTCGCCTCGGACAGCAGCAGGTCGCAGCCTCTCACGAACTCCGTCAGTTCAGGGAAGGGCGCCGTGTCGGCTGTGTAGGCAAGGGAACTCTTCCCGTTCTCCAACCGCAGGGCAAAGGCGGGTACCGGATGCACGGTGCGAAGGAAAGAGATCTGGAGACTGCCGGCCCTCAGCCCCGCCTGGGGATCGAATTCTCCCGTGTGAAAGACCCCCTGCAGCAGCCGCTGCGGTTCGACTCTCAACACCTCTGCCAGCCGTGCGAACCGCTCCGGTTCCCCCGGAGGCATGTAGACGGGGAGGGGAGGGTAGTTCCTGCCTTTGGCGTACAGCCTCGAGTAGAAGAGGGGGAAGATATCCAGCAGGTGGTCCGCGTGGATGTGGCTGAACAGAAGGTGGGTGAGAGTCTCCAACTCTCCCGCCTCCTGCAGCCTGCTGACCACCCCGTTGCCACAGTCGATCAGCAGGTTAGTCTTGCCCTCTTTGACCAGGTAGCCCGAGGAGGCCTGATGAGGCCCCGGATAGGCGGCGCCGCTTCCCAACACCACCAGTTCCATCTTCAAGCCCTCAGCAATTAGGTTTCAGCCGTCAGCGTTCAGCTATCAGCCCGTTGGAGGATGGCAAGAAATAGTAGCACAATTCGTCCCAGACAGGGCTGCCGCGAGGCTTGCAGTACCCACTTTGCGTAACGGGATGGAGGTGCTAATCCTGGGAGCGCGGGCCTCTGGCCCGCAGCCGGCTGAGGGCCGGCGAACAGGGCGGGCGAGACGCCCGCGCTCCCAGCAGCAATGCGCCTCGCATCCAGAGTGGGACACCGCGAGGTCAGGCTCAACTTCACGGCTGCAAGCTGATAGCTCTAAGCAGTTGGCCCCAGATAGTCTGCCCTTCGTCACCCCCGCGAAAGCGGGGGTCCAGGACACTACCGCGCGGAGAAGACCCTGGATGCCCGCCTTCGCGGGCATGACCACGGATTGTGCACGCGATCTCAGGCCAACTACCTAGAAGGCCCCTTTGCCTTTGAGGACGACCCAGATGGTCTTCCACAAGATGACCAGGTCCAGAATTGGGGAGTAGTTCTGGATGTAATAGAGGTCGTACTCGGTGTTGAGGAACATCGGCCGGTCGCTACGGCCGTTCACCTGCCACCATCCGGTCATGCCGGGCATTACCGACAGCCTCTTCCGCTGCCATGGCTCGTACCGCTCCACGATCCAGGGTTGCTCAGGTCGGGGCCCCACCAGACTCATGTCGCCCTTGAGCACGTTGAACAGCTGAGGCAGCTCGTCGGCGCTCATTCGCCGGAGCACGCGGCCGACCCGGGTCACCCGAGGGTCCTCCTTGACCTTGTAAACGCCGTCCGCGTAGATGCCTTTCTCCTCCAGCCTGGGGACAAGCCTATCGGCGCCGTCTACCATAGTCCTGAACTTGTACATCCAGAACTGCCGGCCGTTCTCTCCGACCCGTCGCTGCCTGAAGAGGGCAGTTCCCGGGGAGTCCAGCTTGACGGCCAGGGCTGTCAGCAGCATCACGGGGCCGAGCAGCAGAAGGAGGGTGGAGGAGATGATCAGGTCGAAGGCCCGCTTGAAGGCCCGATCGAAGCCGGTGATGACGGGGTCCCGCAGTCCGATCAGCGGGATGCCCCAGAAATCCTCTACCTGAGCCCGCACCGATACCATCTCGAAGAGGTCGGGCACCACCCGCACCCGCACCGGGTGGCTCTGCAGGCTGAGAACGATCTCCGCTATCTTCTCGTGTTCCTTGCTGGTCAGGGCCACGATCACGTCGTCGACCGAGTGGCTGGCGATGATCTGGGGCAGCTGGTTGGTGGTTCCCAGTGCGGGGAACCCTTCGACGTCGATACTCTGCAGGATGGGGTCGTCGTCCACGAAGCCGACCACCATCAAACCGCACCAGGGTTGGGCGCGGATGGTGTAGGCAAGTTCTCGACCCACCCTGGTGGCCCCCACCAGTACTACGCGACGGGCCGTGTAGCCCCCGGCGACCAGGGATCGCACGATGTAGCGGGTGGCCAGCCTGTAGTTGAGGAGCAGCGCCAGGTCGATGGCGAAGAAGTAGGCAAAGAGCATTCGGGAGCGGAACTCGACGTTGAACAGGTAGAAGAAGGAGGCCATGGCCAGCATGCCGGCCATGGTGCCCAAGAAGACGGCACGGCCCTCGTCCACGAAGCCCGAGAGCCGGCGGGGATCGTAGGCCCCGAAGAGGCGGAGGAAGAAGGCCCAGAAGAGAGCCACGGCCAGCATGATGGAGAGGTCAAGAAAGCTCATGCCGATGCTCTCTCGGCCGAAAGGGATCACGTCGCGGATAGTCTCGGCCAGAAAGAGCGCCAGCTCGGTCAACAGGATGTCGGCTATGAAGAGAAAGAGGATGAAGCGGTTGCTAAACTCCTTCAAAGTGGGCAACCCTCCTCGCGGAAGTCTATCCTACTAGATCAAGATAGAGCTGTCCAGTCCTCTTCACCATAGCCTCCTGGGAGAACCGGCTGAGGATCACCTTCTTTCCGGCTGCGCCCATGGCCCGGGCCTCGGCGGGGTTGGACAGGAGACGAGCCAGGGCTCGCGCAGTCGCGTACGGGTCACCAACGGGCGTCAGCAGCCCCGTCACCCCGTCCTGGACTATGTCGCGTGTTCCCACCGCCGCCGTGGCTACCACCGGTTTCTCCAGGGCCATCGCGTCCAGAATGGTGTAGGGAAGCCCCTCCCAGTGGGAGGTGAGGACGAAGGCGTCCATCGCCGATACAACGTCCAGCACGTCCGTTCGGTAACCGAGGAAACGCAGCTGTTTCTCCACCGCCAGTTCCCTGGCCAGGTCCTCCACCGGCACACGCAGTTCCCCATCCCCGCACCAGAGGATCTGGACGTTGGGCACCGCCTCGACCAGCGCCGCGGCCATGCGGACGAAGTCGAAGGGACCCTTTTGAGGAGTGATGCGAGCCGCGGTGCCGACGACGTGCTCTGCACCGGGGGCCAGGGTTTCCCTCAGCCGGGCGATGGTGGCGGCATCCCGCGCGGCAGGCACCTGGATGCCGTTCTCGATTAGCACTGCTCGATCGGGGGCGATGATCCCGTTGTCCAGCGCTTCGGCCATCTCGGTCGGGGAGAGGACGATCATTCGGGTCGTAACCTTCCCCGCCAACCGCTCCAGGTTGAGGAAGAAGGTTCGCCTAAAGCCGCCGTTCTGGTTCAGGAAGTAGAAGCCGTGGGGGGTGTGGACGGTGGTCCTCACACCGGCGAGGCGGGCGGCGAATCGACCCAGGAAGCCGGCCTTGGAGCTGTGGGTGTGGACCACGTCGTAGCGGCCGCGGGCCATCAGGGTAAACAGTTGGAGGAAGCAGGAGAGATCCGAACTCGCCGAGATCTCCCGCCGCATGGGGATGAAGTGCTGCTTGATGCCGGCTTCACGCACCTCGTCGGTGAAGGTTACGTCGTCGAATGCCTCGAATCGGACCCTGGGTGCCGCGACTTCGACCTGGAACTGACTCCGGTCCAGCCCTCGCACCAGCGCCAGCAGGTGACGCTTGGTGCCGCCAATAGTGGCTTCCATCACCTCCAGGACCCGAATGGGTCTGGAGGTGGTATTCCTACTCATATCCCATTACCTGAAAAGAAGAGATGAGAATACTTGGGGACACCCCAAGCCTCTGGACTCTGGACTCAGGACTCAGGACTCAGCCCTCAGTCCTCAGTCCTCAGTCCTCAGTCCTCGCTCCAGCCATTCCAGTTCCAGGCGTAGCCCCTCCTCGACGGTCACCGAGGGTCGAAAGCCCAGGGACTCCCAGGCTCGGGACGTGTCGGCGAAGGTGTCGCGGACATCGCCCTTCTGGTTATCCATCCGCCGGATCCTGGCCTTCTTTCCGGACAGCGACTCGAGAAGAGAGAGCACTCGATTCACGGAGATGCGGGAGCCACCGCCGATGTTGAATACCTGGCCGGCTACGTCCGCCTCCAGGCAGGCGAGGTTGGCCGCTACGGCGTCGCTCACGAAGGTGAAATCCCTGGTCTGGTCGCCGTCTCCGTAGAGGGTGATCTCCTGCCCGGTCAGGAGGGCCCGGATGAACTTGTGGAAGCCCATGTCGGGACGCTGCCGGGGGCCAAAGACGGTGAAGTAGCGCAGGGAAACGGTGGGGACGCCGAAGTTGACCCAGTAGAGGTGGCACAGGTGCTCCGCCGCCAGCTTGCTGACCCCGTAGGGGGAGACGGGCTGAGGCAGCGTATCCTCGGTGACCGGCAATTCCCGGGCATCGCCGTAGATCGAGGAGGAGGAGGCGTAGACGAAGCGACGCAGGGGATGTTCCTTGGCCGCCTCCAGCAGCCTCTGGGTGGCCAGGATGTTGTTCTCGGTGTAGACCTGGAAGTTCTGCCCCCAGCTGGCTCGCACACCCGCCTGGGCCGCCTGATGGTACACGCAGTCGGCATCCTCCAACAGCCGGTGCAGGTCGTACTCCAGCAGATCCGCCTCGATCAGGTTGAAGCTGGGGGACTCTCGCAGCGCGACGAGGTTGGCCAGTTTAGCGGCCCTGGGGTAGTAGTCGGTAAAGCAGTCGATGCCCACCACCTGGTGGCCCCGAGCTATCAGGGCCTCGGCGATGTGGGACCCTATGAAGCCGGCGCAGCCGGTTACCACACACCTCAACGGCATCTCCGCAACTCAACATACAGCTGTTCCATGGACTCGACCATCTTA
Organism: Chloroflexota bacterium; assembly: GCA_021806765.1. The sequence goes on from JAJZQR010000106.1 coordinate 12,119, forward strand.
TCCTCTGTGAACCGCTCCTTCAACCGGATCAATCCGGATCGGCCCATCTGTTGGGCCCTATCGCGGTCGTTGAGCAAGGCCAGTATCGCCTCGGCCAGGGCCAGCGGATCCCTGGGAGGCACCAGCAGCCCGGTCACCCCCTGCTCTACTACCTCCGGAACGGCGCTCACGTCGGTGGCGACGATGGGCCGTGAGGCAGCCATGGCCTCCAGGAACACCAGCCCGAACCCCTCCCACAGGGACGCCATGACGAAGAGGTCGATGGCTTGCATCACGGCAGGGACGTCGCCGCGGACGCCGGTAAACGAGACGGTATCCTGCAGTCCCAGAGATTCCCACCGTCTCAGCAGTTGCTGCTTGTACTCATCTCGACCGTCCTGGGAGTCGCCGACCACCAGCAGCCGGGCCTCCGGGACCCGCTCCCGAACGCGAGCCATCGCTTCCAGCAGGTAGGTGAGCCCCTTCTGCTCGGTGATCCGGCCCACCGTGGCCACGAGAGGCGCCTCAGGGGGTATGCGAAGTTCGGCCCTCACACGAAGCCCTTCCTCGGTAGTGGCAGCCGAAGCGGGTGGGAGCCCGTAGTAGATGCGGGTGATCCGCGATGGATCCACCCGACCCGTAGAGGCAACGTAGCGACTCACGTAGTCAGACAGCACCACTATCCGATGGTTCAAACGCGAAATCAGCCCGTGGGTAAAGGCGACGGCCGGCTTTTGGAGCACCGCCTCGTCGTTGTGCTTGGAGGCGATGCGGACCGGGGTGCGAGCCAGGACACCGGCCAGGGTACCGTAGACATCGGCCTTCAGCAGGTGGGTATGGACGATCTGGTAGCGGCCCCTGGCGAGGATGCCCGCCAGTTTCGGCAGCAGCAGAGGGGAGAAGGTGTCCCGGGTCGATAGGTCGAAGATCTGAGCCCCGGTTTCTCGAAAGGGCTGGAGGAGGGTAGGGTTCTTGAAGAAGACGACGTCGGCCGCGTGTCCCCGCTGCCGGAGCCCCCGGACCAGGGAGAGCAGATGCTTTTGGGCTCCCCCCACGTCCAGCGAGGTGATGACGTGCAGGACCCGGAAAGACAGCCCCGTCATCGCTTGGCGGCCAGGGCTGCTTCGTAGGCTGCCAGGGTCTTATCCGCCTGGTGGGTTACGGTGAAGTTTTCGATCACCCGTCGGTAGCCGGCCTCTCCCATGGCCGCCGCCCTGGCGTCGTCGGTGAGCAGTTCCAGCAGCCGTGCCGAGAACAGATCCTCGTCTCGAGGGTCCAGGACGTAGCCGGTCACCCCGTCCGTCACCACCTCCGGTGGCCCCCCAAAGCGGGTGGTGATCACCGGCTTCTTCATGGCCATGGCCTCGATGTTGATCAGGTTGAAGGGCTCCCGGTAAAGGGAGGGCGTGACGCAAACGGTGGCCAGGGCGTAAGCCGCTTTCAGGTCCTCGCCGGAGAGCCAGGGCAGGAAGATCGTTCGCTCGTCGACGCTCAGCCGGTGGCCCATCTGCAGGATGTAGGAGATGTAGTCCTCACTGCTCCCCAGCACCAGGAAGACGAAGTTGAGATCCCGGGGGAGCTTGCCCATGGCGGCCACAGCCTCGTCGATCCCCTTGGCGTGGCTCACCCGACCCCCGAAGAGGATCACCTTTTTGCCCTCCAGGGCGTGATGGCGGGCGAAGCTGCGGACGTGCTCCGGACTGACCTCCATGGAGGCGGGGTCGATCCCGTTGTGGACCACCTGCGCGACCTTGGGGTCGAGGCCGTTGGACACCAGGTCGTCCCGCAGGGCGCTGCTGACGGCGAGGACCTTCGCTTCTGAGCCCCGAACGGCTCGCTGGATCAACTGGTTTCGGAAGGGGAAGTAGCGAAGCCGCTGGCAGCGCATGCATTGGGACGCAGGGATGGCGGTAGCCCGGGAGGGGTCCGCGCAGTCGAACTTGCCGCTGCAGAACAGCTGATGGTCGTGGGTGGTAAGGACCACTGGCACCGAGGCTTTCCTGGCCTCCAGCAATGCCTGGAAGGACAGGTGGGTGTGGATGTTGTGGGCGTGAATCAGGTCCGGCTGGTATTCGGCGATCTTCTGGGCCACCTGGCGGACGGCCAGCGGGTTGTAGACCGCCATGTAGTTGCGCAACCTCGCCGGATACTTGGAGACGATCCGCCGTACTTGGACCCCGCGAACGGTGCTGGATACCGCTTCCGAGCGGTTCTCTACAGTGGTCAGGACGCAGACCGAATGCCCCTTACGAGCGATCTCCGCGGAGAGTCGCTCGGCGGCAATATCTGCCCCCCCTTTGGTGTTGGGTGGATAGTAATCGGAAAGGACAAGTACTTTCATGATTGCGCTCGTTGCACTCCCAACCCGCTACGTTGCGGCGAGTCCAGATTTGGTATTATACCGCAGCGCCCCGAGGACCAAAAACCTGGTGCCGAGCACTCTCCAGGGGACAAAGGATGCCTCGACCCGTAATGCCCTCGACTCCTCATGGTAGCACCTTGACTGCCCGCCTAGCGGCGCTGCCGGGACGGTTGCTTCGCCGCCGCTTTGCCAGGGAGGTTCTCACCCTCCAGGTGGGCAGCTTTGCCACCATGGGGATCCAGCTCGTGGCCTCGGTGGTCATTGCCAACGAGCTGGGTGCGGCGAACTACGGCAGCTATCTCGCGGCCCGGAACCTCCTGGACCTGGTGACCACCTTCGCGAATCTGGCGGTGGGCCAGGCGCTGATCACCAAGCTTGCAGCCTCCTACTCGCGAAGGGACGAGGGGGAATCGCTGAGTCTCCTGGCCTACTTCCTCAAGGTCGGGCTGATCGTGGGGCTTGCCGAGACTGCCATAGGATTGCTGGCAGGGAACTACGTGGGCGCGCTCTTCATGGAAGACCCGGAGGTGGGGAACCTGGCGCGAGTCTTGTTCGTGATCCCTCCCCTGACGGTTATCCTGAACATGGTGGTGCTGGCCCTCCAGAGCTCTCGCCAGATAGCCCGCCTCGCTCTCCTGGAGAATGGGGCCCTGATGCTGACCAGCATCCTGAATGCCGGAGTGGTCGCCATGGGTGGAGGGGTGAACGGCCTTCTCTACAGCGCGGCCTTCGCGCCGCTCCTCACCTCCATCGGTGCGCTGTGGGTGTATCGGTCGACCCTGTCGAAGATGCCAGGCTTTCCTACCCTCGGGCAGTTGGTTCGAGCAGCGCCGTCCGTTCCCTTCCGGCGCTACTTCGCCTTCAGCGCCCTGGTGAGCGTAGACAAGAACTTCGCCAACCTGATAGCCCTGGTGCCGACCACGCTCCTGGCTCGCTACTCCAGCAAGGCGGAACTGGCCTACTTCAGGGTGGGCTTCAACCTGATGAACTTCCTGTCGGTGCCGCTGGCCCCCATTGCCCGGAACCTCTACGCGACGTTGGCCGAGACCCTCGCCAAGCGGGGTGCCAGGCAGATGGGGATGACCCTCCTGAAGGTCACGCTGCTAGCCGGGACCATCTCCGTGGCCAGTACGGCTTTCATGATCCTGGCGTCGCCCTATATACTCATGATCTATCGCCACGAGTACGGGGCGGCACAGCCGGTGATGTACGCTTTGGGGCTCCGCTTCGCCCTGCTGGGGTTTGGAGTGGGGCTCGGTCCCATATACCAGGTCCTGAACGCCATGAAGCTGGCCATCGTCACGAAGGCGGTCCCGGCCGTGATCATGGTTGGCGGCGGATACCTTATGATCAGCCAGTACGGCGCGGCGGGGGCCGCCCTCACCCTGGTGGCGGCCTACGTGGTGGGTGACATAACCAATGCCGTTCTCGTGCCCTGGATGGTGCGGAGGGCGGCGATGGGCGGGCCGGCGGCCGCGAAGCCCGCCAACTCCGGGGGCAAGCAGTGAAGGTAGTCCACGTCAGCCCACTCTATTTCAGTGACGGATCGGTGATCGGGGGAGGGGAGAGATACGCCCTGGAGCTGGCGAGGGCCATGTCCACCCACGTTCCGACGAAGCTGGTCACCTTCGGCAAGAAGCGGCAGAGCATAACCGACGGCACGCTGAGGATCGAGATCTATCCGGTCTGGTTCTACTTCGGTGGGAAGAACGTCAACCCCATTTCCCTCGCCTTCCTGCCAGAGCTGCTGGACGCCGACGTCGTTCACCTGCACCAGTACCGGATAGCCCTCTCCGACATCTGTGTCCTCGCCGCGCGGGCCCTAAGGAGGCCGATCTTCGCCAGCGACCATGGAGGGGGAGGCCGGAACTACGCCCACCGGTTGGGGACCGACGAGCACGTCACCGGTTTCCTGCTGGTCTCCAACTACCTGGCCAAGCAGTACTCCCGCCACGCC
>JAJZQR010000107.1 GCA_021806765.1 Chloroflexota bacterium
AGGGGAATTGAACCCCTGACCTCTTCCATGCCAAGGAAGCGCGCTCCCGCTGCGCCACTGCCCCATGAAAGTGGAGCCGCTCGTCCGCTCTCCAGCGCCGTAACGGTCGCCGACCGGCAGCGGCTACCGGCATTCACCGCTGCAACTCCCGGGCGAGTTCGGCCCTTGGCGCTTGCCTGCCTGCCGGTTCCCACCCTCCCGGCTCTCTGAACGTGGCTCGGCCTAATACTCCCGCTCAACGCACGGATATGATACCAGAGAGGTCCGACATGGTGCAAGGGCAATGAAAGCTGAGCCATCCCCACTGGCTGGGTCTCGCCATCGACTGGACCATGTTCGACACGGTGACCCCTAAGGGTAAACGGGTCCGCTGCCAGGTGTTGCGCATCGCCGTCCCCGGCCGAGGTCGTGCCCTGCCGTTGCTGCAGGTAGCCCATGATCGGGACAGCCTGCCTGTCCCCAAGAGTCAGAACCGTTTGGAGGAGGAGGCTCTCCTGGATCACCTCAACAACTTGCCCCTCGCCTACTTACCTTCCACGGGCTCCGGCTCCCAATCCGCAGCCTCTCCTGTACAGGCAAGCTAAATTGACGTTCAAGGGGAGTCGGCAGGTCGGGCCGAGCATAAACCATCCCAGCCCATCAGAGCGTAATGATGACCTTGCGCAATGTCCGTGGATGGTCAGGGTCCTGGCCTTTGGCCAGAGCCAGATAGCAGGCCAGGAGTTGACCGGGCACCACATACAGGAGCGGAGAGACCCACTCGGGTATCGTTGGCGGCAGACACAATGAAAACCTCGCCATTTGTAGCAGATCCGGCTGATCAGACATGACCAATAGCTCCGCGTGGCGGTCGCGCAAGTCCGCAGCTAACGTCTGCAGGTCCGCCACAGTAGCTCCTGATGGGGCGATGAGCAGAGCAGGGAAACCCGGCTCAACAACGGCGATCGAGCCATGGCGAAAATCTGCGGCGGAGTATGGCTCAACTCCGACATAGGTAAGTTCCCTGAGCTTCAGCGCAATCTCCAAAGCCGTGGCATAGTTGAATCCACGCCCCACCACGACGCAGCGCTCGGCGTATCGATACCTTTCGGCTCCTGTGCGGACGGTTTCTTCCAGATCCAATACTCTTGCCATCTGATCCGGCAAAACACGCAACGCATCAAAGCGTGAAGCATCCTCTGTCAAGGCTGCGCCAAGCCAGGCCAGAGCGTAGAGCTGGGAGGTGTAGGTCTTGGTAGCAGCCATACCCTGCTCAACGCCGGCCCGGCACAGAATAACATGCTCGGCGGCCTCTGCCAGGGGCGATGCGGCTGTGTTGGTGATGGCTACGGTCGTGGCCCCCTGCTTTCGCGCCTCACCCACAACCTCGACCACGTCAGCGCCCTGGCCGGATTGAGAGATGCCCATTACCAGTGCGTTCCTCAGGCGTGGTGGCCGTCTGTATAGCGTGTAAAGCGATGGCGCCGCCAAGGATACGGGCCACCCGACCAGGTTCTCCAACAAATAGCGCCCATAGATGGCTGCGTTGTACGATGTGCCTCGGGCAGCAATGACGACGTTGTCGATGGGCGCGTGGCCCAGGGCCCGGGCAATGTCCTGAACGTGGGCGGCTTCTGCGCTGGCAAAGCGACGCAGCACATCAGGTTGCTCACGAATCTCGTTCTGCATGAAGGTGCTCATCTTGCCTCACCCAGATAAGGTATCCGCGCCGATCTGGCCGCGCCGCACAAACTCATGGACCGCGAAGGCCAGGAGACCCGCAGCTGAGGCAAACGCCGCGCCGGTCCGCACGATGCCCGTCTGTGGGTCAAACGACTCACAGGCCAGTCCCTGGTCCAGCGGAGCGCGACGGGCCAGATCAAGCGCCGTCGCATCGCGGCGCAGCAAGCGATTGGCGAGATCAAAGATGCAGGGAAACTGAAAGTGCGCTGACCCTGCACCGCCAAACGGTCCATCGAACAAGTACGGATTGTGCGACGAGTAGATCCAGCGCACTGTGTTTCGATACACTGGGTCATCTGGCCCGCAGAACCCGTAATGGGTGAGCAGCGTCAGGCTCCCGCCTGGCTGATCGCCCAACTCAAACCCGCCAGCCTCGTCGATCGCCCATGCGAACTGCGGCCCAAACGGACCATCGACGACGCACTTGGTGAGAATCGCCTCGCGCAGTGATGTGGCTCGCGTGTTCAGGTCGACCACGCGAGAAGTCGCGCCAATACGCGCGTAAACCCCCGCGAGGATACACAGAACTCGCCAGACCAGGACGTTATCGTAAGCGAGGAAGGGCCGCATCACCGGATCGTCGTGAGGCGACAGGAATGTTCTATACAACCCGACACTCGGATCCAGTTGCTCGGTGATTGTGTCGAGCAAGACCGGCAACGCAGCGCGGACCTCAGCTTGATCGAGAAACGTTACGTCGCCTACCGTGCGCAAATACCAATCCAGGGCGATGGCCGGTGCACACGCTTCGTCCAGCTCGAATCCCGGGTAGAGCAGCGCCCCGTTAATGTATAGCGCGTGATGTCCGCCCCAACGCAGATAGCGCGTCAGGCCAGTCAGCAGGGCGCGTCGCGCCCGCTCTCGATCCACCATCAGCATTGCAGGGAAACTCCACAGGAATGCATCACGCGCCCAGAACGCCGCGCTCACGTAGTAGTTTCGGCTGCGCGACGTGACGAGAGCCATCTCGTCCGAGTCGAGGCAGTCCCCCTGGGCAAAAAAGTAGTTGAAGAAGAGGTTGTTGTTGAGCACACGGGAAAGACGCGGATCGGCGGTCATCGTAGCACGTGCGTCCAGCCAACGCCGCGTCTCGGCGAGCAGGGACGACCATCCGCGGCGCCGGAGGTGCAATGCCGTCGTACGGGCGCCGTCGCTCTCCAGGTTCACCCCCATATAGAACGCGATCCGCGCCACCTGCCCATCACCGACCGGAACGTCGCGCATCCAGCGATATTGCCTGTCCTTCAGGATCAAGTCGCCGTCTTCCGACGGCTGCAATCCCCACCCCAGAAGCGGCAACCCCGCCCGCGCCTCACCCACCACGCTGCCCGTCCAGGCATCCTGCCAGACTGCAAGGTCGGCAGCGGCCGACTTGGCGCCGAAAGCCACTGACTCGACGCCGTGCCACCAGCCTTCGACGCCGATGCGAATTGTATCGGCCGGACAGTCGGAGGCCACCTGGATCAGATACACAAAACCTCTCTCCCCGGGCGGGGCAAAAATCGTCCCATCGATCTGAAACCTATCGTGCCGGGCGATGAAATGGGGCAGCCAGAAACTGTCGCGCCGCCAGGTCAGAGGAACGAGTGGGATGCGCGTTCCGTGGTATTCGATGACTGGGCGCAGCAAGGGCTGACGCTGGGTTTCAGACCCGACCAACTCGAGCGACGTATTGTCTGCCATGTGTAGCACACCCACGTGATACACTCCCGCGTCATCCATCGAGACCGTCGGCAACGACACATACAAATTGCCGGTAGGAATGAATCGCGGAGAGGTTTCCATCACGGGAGGAGCCGTCATCAACGTCATCCGGACTACCCCTTCATGCCCGTCAGCGTGATGCCCTCGATGAACTGCCTTTGAAGGACGAAGAACAGCAAGAGCACCGGGAGGGTGGCAACCAGCGCTCCGGCCATTTGCCAGTTAGTATTCGCACCATATTCCGCCGAGAAGGACTGCAGGCCAACCGGCAGGGTGCAAGTCGCATCGGATGCGGACACAATCAGCGGCCACAGAAACTCTTCCCAGTTGCCGAGAAAGGTAAAGATGGCTAGGGCCGAGAGCGCCGGCCGCGTGAGCGGAAGGGCAATTTGCCAAAAGATGCGGAACTCTGATGCGCCGTCGATACGCGCCGCATCGAGGAGCTCATTGGGAATGGTCAGGATGAACTGTCGCATCAAGAAAATCCCGAAGGCATCAACCAGCCACGGGAATATCACCGCCTGCAAAGTGTCCACCCAGTGGAAGGCGACGACCATCTGATAGAGTGGGATCATCCGCACCTGGAACGGGACCATCAGGCTGGACAGGATGACGATGAACAGAATGTTGCGACCTGGGAAACTGAACTTGGCCAGCGCATAGCCAGCCATCGCGCTCGTGATGAGCGTGCTGATCACGACTGCTACTGCCACGATCACTGAATGCAGAATGTACAGGGCGAAGGGGAACTGGTGAAGCACAGCGCGAAAATTATCCAGCGTCGGCTCGCGCGGGATCCAGGTGGGCGGAATCAGCATCACCTCGTGCAAGGGCTTGAATGCCGCAGAGGTCATCCATACCAGCGGCAACACCATCACCACGCCGCCTAGAATCAGCAGAAGATAAACCAGAGAGTGCCCCAAATAGGTTGACCAACGCCGCGGCATAGGAACACCTCTCAATACTCGAAGGATCGCTGGATGAATCGCAACTGGATCAGGGTCACCGCCATGATCAGGATCAGCAGCACAAAGGCATTGGCGGAGCCGTAACCCATGTCGAAACGCTTGAAAGCCAGCTCGTAGATGTCCAACACGAAGACACGGGTGCTATTGAGCGGACCACCGGGCGTCATGTAGGTATAACCCCCAGCCGTCATCACGTAAGGGATGGTGAAGACGCGAAAGGCGTTGATCACGAGCATGACCGCCACGAGGACGAGGGTGGGGTTGAGGAGCGGGATGACGATGTGGCGGAAGACCTGCCAGGGATTGGCCCCATCAACCTCGGCGACCTCGACAAAGTCACGGGGGATCGTCTGCAGCCCGGCCAGGAAGAGCACCATCGCGTAGCCCACCTGCTTCCACACGCCGACGACCATGATGGCTGGCAGCGCCCACTCGGTCGTGGCCAGCCACCCCGGGGCGGGCAGGGAAAGGCTGCGGATCAACCAGTTGACCACGCCGAGACTTGGCTCGAACAACCACCGCCACACATACCCGGAGGCTACCATCGAGGCAACCACCGGCACGAAGTACGTCGTGCGAAATAGCCCCTTGCCGCGCAGCCACTTGGCGTTGAGCGCGACCGCGACCCCGAGGCCGAGAAGCAAGATGGCGGGCACAACACCAGCAGTCCAGACCAACGTGACCTTGAGAGACTGCCAGAAGACGGGGTCGCCGACCATCCTCAAGTAATTGCCGAGCCCGATGAACTCCTTCTTGCCAAACACGGGCCACGCCTGGAGGCTGAGCCAGAAGGCAAAGAACAGCGGATAAACATCGATCAGGGCGAAAAGGATCAGCGTCGGGGCGAGGAAAATGTAAGCCCACATAATGCGCCGGGTTCGTCTGTTCATAATGCATCCTCCAGATAGGGGCGCGCCGCCGGCGGAAGTATCCGTCAGCGGCGCGCTACTCTGGCGACTATTTGGGGCCAAGGATCTTCTGGATCACTTCGTTTTCGGCTCGGGCGGCTTCTTTCACAACCGTGTCAACCGGTTCACCCTTGATGACGATACTCTCCCACTCCTTGGCCTGGATGTTGTCGACTTCCGTCTGTCCCACCTGCTGCACAGGGCGCGAGTACTGCATCGAGTCGAGAGCCACTTTGGCGTTGGCGTCGTAAGCGAGGGCAGGGTCGTTGACCAGCTCCTTGAGAGAGGGCAGGTCGCCCGCCTCCTTGTTCCACTTGAGTTGGGCAGCCTTGTCGGTCAGGGACTGCACCCACTTCCAGGCGGCCTCTCTGTTCTTGGACTCCGCGTTGACTACGTAAGCCCAGGTGTGAAGAGGCGTGACAAGCTTCTTGCCGGCCGGCACAGAAGGCGGCGCGGCGATCCAATTGATCTTGCTCTTCTCCAGGCGGGCACGCGTGACGGGATGGTTGATGTAAAAGACCGCCTTCCCTTGCTCGAATTTGAACTGACCGGTGAGGAACTGGGGTGAATCCACTGCCTTCGGCCCAGTCATCAGATCGGCCACGACCTTCCAGGCAGCCAGACCTTGAGGGCCATCGTACATCACCTTGCGGTTGGCCGCGTCCACCACAGGACCGTCTATGAAGGAGTACATCGCGTCGGTGAAGACGGCCCAACGATACCGCGTGTCCAACCCAGCCTGGATGATCGCACCCGATTGGTCACGCTTGGTGCATTTCTGGGCCTGGGCTTCGAGCTCATCCCAGGTAGCGGGCGGCTTGGCCGGATCGCCGCCGCACTGCTTGAGCAGGTCTGTGTTTATGAACAGGATGAGTGTCTGCACGTCCGTCGGCAGGCCGTAGTACTTGCCGCCCGCTTTCCATCGTTCGACAGACGCAGGCACGAAGGCATCTTCGATCTGCTTCGCGGTCATCACGCTGTCCGGAACGGGTGCGATGCTGCCCGCGTGGATCAACTGCTCCGACATCTCCATCGGGACCTGGAACACGTCCGGCCCGGTCTTGGTCGACAGCGCGGTGATCAGCTTGTCGAAGTAGTTGTCGTAAGGAATGGTTTCGGCCTTCACCGTGACGCCCGGGTTCTTGTCCATAAACTCTTTGGCGAGCTCCTGAACGACCGGGGCGCGTCCCGGGTCATAGTGCTGCCAGTGGACAATAGTGACTGGAGCGGCTGGTGCTTGCGTTGCAGGCGCCTGCGCAGCAGGCACTTGTGTTGCCTGAGCTTGCGCCGCTGGAGCTTGAGTTGCTGGAACCTGGGTTGTTGGAGCTTGGATCGCGGCGGGAGCGCAACTCAGCACTGTCAGACCAGCGATCAGCACCACGAACGCCAAGAAGATGCGTTTCATCGGCGATTCTCCCTTGAGTTCACACTCCTGAAATGTGGCATAGCTAGACAACAGGTTCGTGACGAGTGAAGCGCGTGCCAAACCCAAACGATTGGCCTCACCCCCTCTCTCACGTCAGCCGCAACAGCCGCGCGGCGTTATCGTGGAAAATCAGCCGCCGATCATTCTCCGCCAGCCCGATCTGGCAACAAACCCGCCACTGATCTTCCAGGTAGCGGACAGCGAAGCCTCGCGGAAACCATTCCGAATCGGATCCGAAGACAATCCGTTCCGGCCCCACGGTTTCGACGAACTTGCGGAACAAGTCGGACACCGTCACCGAATAGGGCATCCAGCGCACCCACTCGTTGTTGCCGGAGGTGTCCACGTAGATATTGCGGCACGCCCACGCCAGGTGGAGCAACTCGCGTGGATAACCGCACCCGAAATGCGGCACGACGAACGGGACATCCGGGAACCCCTTCGCCACATCGTGCAGAGCGAGGGGATTGATGTTCACGTGATTAGCAATGCCACCGCCTCCGCCAAGCACGCCGAAATGGATCAAGACCGGAATCCCGAGTTCTTCAGCAACGCGCCAGACGGGATCAAGCACCGCATCGTCGATGCGACCGCGCAACGCCGGCGCCAGGAGCTTGTATCCGCGCAGGCCGAGGTCGACTACGGCACGGCGAAGCTCGTCAGCCGCATTGGGGGCAAAGGGATCGTGGTGGGCGAAGCCAACGAAGCGATCGGACTTCGTCCCCACCACATCGGCCAGCAAGTCGTTCCCTCCCCCGGTGACGAAGACGATTCTCTCCAGCTCGTAGCGATCCACTTCGTCGGCCCAACGGTGCGCCTGTGCCTCAGGCGAAGGTACATCGGCTTCAGGGAAAGGGAACGAATATGCATGCCACCATTGCTCTTGGCACCACCGAGCGTCGGCGCGCAGGCGGGTCAACTTTTCCGCACCAAATCTTGCCGCGTACTCGGCCTCCCAGATGTCCATGTACGACTCACGTGCAACCGGAAAGTGGGCGTGGAAGTCAATTATGGGAGTACCCCAACGGTTCACGATCCACCTCACTCGGTGACGAACACAAACTCGTCCGTCGCGTGGATGGCGTAGGCAATTGCCCCTTTTAGGGCAGCGTCCTCGCCAAGTGGCGAAACCACAATGGGCGGGAGATCGGGAACGGTGCCCCGCAGAAGTCCGTGGATCCGGTCGATGAAGAGATCGGACGAGCGAAGAAGGCCACCATTCAGGATCACAATATCGGGATCAAACAGGTTGATGGCGTTGCTGAGACCGATAGCGAGGGCGTCGGCCGTATCGGACACGATTTGTTGCGCAACCTGGTCGCTCTGACGCGCCGCCTGACAGACTTCTTCGGCGGTAAGCAGCGAAAGATCACCGTGGACGAGACTGCGCATCTGACTGGGTCGACCGTCGGCGAGAAGAGCACGAGCCCGCTCGGCGACCGCTGACGCCGCCGCCAGCGACTCCAGCGGACCGAACCCGTCAAAGGTCCGTCCCAATTGCGAGCGATCTGTGATTACGTACCCGATCTCGCCCGCCGAGTTGGTCCTGCCACGATACAAGCGTCCGTCGACAATCAACGCTGCACCGATACCGGTTCCAATCGACACGCAAATCAGGTTGCGCAGCCCTTTGCCAGCCCCGAACCAGAGTTCCCCCAACGCCGCCAGATTCACGTCGTTCTCAACAAAGGTCGGGATGCCGAACCGTTCTCTGACTATCTGTTCGAGAGGCAAGTCGCGCCAGCCCAGGGCTGGGGCCCACACCACCGTTCCGTCACCTCGGACGACACCCGCCACGCCGATCCCAATCCCCCGAATCCTGCCCTGAGTCTCGCCGATGGCTGCCCGCGAGGCGCTCAGGAGTTCTTCGATGACTGTCAGCAATCTGTCCAGATTGCTAGCCTTCGAGTTTCCGGCTTCGGACGATAAGGCGCGCTGGCGGGCCAGCAACTCGCCCTCCAGGTCAGCCACCGCACCGGCAATCTTCGTCCCCCCCTGATCCACACCAATAATGAAGCTAGCTTTGTAGTTCAGTTGAAGGAGGATGGGCTTCCGGCCTGTGATCGAGCTGCCTTGGGCGACCTCAACGACGAGATTCTCGTCGAGGAGCTTCTGAACGATACGTGTAACGGTTGCCGCGCTCAGACGAAGTTGTTTGGCCACTTCGACGCGTGATATTGGCCCCTGGTTACGAATCAGGTCAAGAATGGCAGACTGGTTCAGCCTGTAAAGTAGGGCGGGCTCCCCGGGTGAAGACATAGCAGTGCGCATCTCCGTTAGTTCCGCGACCTTGTCTCGGCAGGTCCCGTTACTTACTTTCAGAAATTAACCATCGGCGCCAATCTAGCACGTGGAAGGGTGCCTGTCAATAGATTTGTCACTGCTTGTCGCTGCTCAGGGAAAATGGGCTCTCCCGCACTTTTCGGGATCGCGGCCGATCCGCCAGCAGGTCATGCCGACCATCACCATCTTTGGCCATCACCACGCCTTTCCGCATGATCGAAGGCAGACGGCCGCAGCACACGCTGGGAGTCTGTGAGTCAATGCCTCCGACGGCAGTGCCGGACCGCGATGCTTGGCCTCGCAGTGTCGATCTGGAGACGCCAACTGTTTGGCCACGTTGGTCACCGCGCATCAATCCGGGGACTCTGAGTTCTGGATTACGCCGCTACTGACTCGATCTGAGGAAAGGGGAGTCTGGTGGGAAGATCCCCTTTCCACAAGGTTTGGCGTATCCCCGTACTCCGGTCATCCGAGTTGTGCCGAGTAAGACCCGGCGGAGCAAGAGATCGAACGTGGCCTTCCAGTTGACTGTTGGACCATGGCAGCCGAAAGGCAGCCTCGACGGCAGCCCGATCGTTCTGGATACCGTTGGCTAGTCCTATGAAGGTGGCGATATCGCTCGCCTGGGCATCGTGTAGCCACCCGCCCAGAGCCACCAGGTCCCGATCCTTCAGCAGTTGCCGGAACCGCTGGAGGAGATCGTAGCCAAGGGCAAGCTCATCGTCTTTGGCGAGCAGCTTCTCCAGGAGGAGTTGCTCATCAGCCTTCAGCTTGTCCGGAGGCTTCAGGCAGATCCACCGCATGGACGTGCGCCTGGTCAGCCACCTGACCTTGCGTCGCTCCTTCTTCAGCAGCTTCGGCTTCTTTGGCCCTCGCCAAGGCTGGACCGCTTGGGCCAGCAGGGAGCGACTGCCCTGATAACCCTGGGAACTGATCTCCAGGAACAGACGGTTGACGTTGGTGCAGCCCTCCTGCCAGCGATCCTGGAGGCAGCCCACTTAGGGTTGAAGGGTCGGCGAGGAGAGACCACCCGGGCGAGGCCGCAGGAACCGGTTGCGAGGGGGTTCGGGGCTTGCCAAGAGGGAATGCACCGGCCTGCGGCAGATGCCCACCTCTCGGGAGATCTGACGAATACTCGCTCCTGCTTGGCGGAGATCACGTACCTTCTCCCATCGGGCTATCCTTGCCGCCCGGCGCTCCGCTTCGTAACGCTTGGTCGGGCTCAAGGGCTTTTCCGGCGACATCTCAACCTGCGCCCTTTGGCCTTCGGGCTCAACCTCCACGGACGGTTCCTCTGGGGCTTCCTGCTCGCTCACCGAGGATTCTGGGGTCTCCACGCCCAATCGGCGCCCCGAAGCATCCCGTCCAAAGCGCTGAGGCGTTCTGGAGCAGGTGGAAGCGGTAGGCCACCTGGACGGCATCCGGGGCACCCGCCGAGGCTCCGTCGCCGTGGGCTCCCGACCGGTCTCGGGAAATGACCTCTATCTCAGGGTGCTCTTTCAGCCATGCAGTTAGGGTTTCGGCGTCGCGGTCTTCCACCAGATCGACAGGGTGGTGGGTTTCCAAGTCGACCAGCTCGGAACCGGCCCCTTGCTGACTGAGCTATCGTAGCCTCGTGCCGGCGAGCGCAGGTTTTCCACGCACGGCCCTTTTCTGTATAATGGGTGCCGCTACACTGCGGTGGACGAGCCTTGTTCCTCTTTGCTTCGGGTACAACCCCGGTGTCCGAAGCGGTCCCTTCCCGAGCGGGCTTGGGGCGCGAGTGGAGCCCATTAGCGAGGATAGGGTTCGCCGTTCCCACTTATCGCGAGGATACCCCCTTGCTTGTCTACGTAGCTCGCCGATTGCTCTTTCTTGTCCCTGTCCTTTTGGGTGTGACTCTCCTGGGGTTCGTCCTGACCCGAGTTCTGCCTGGCGACCCGGCCATCTTCTTGGCGGGCGAGCAAGCCACCCCCGACGCCGTGCAGAAGATCCGGTCCAACCTGGGGCTCGATCGACCGCTGCCCGAGCAGTACGTCAGCTACATGGACGGGCTGCTGCAGGGCGACCTCGGCACCGCCTGGCATACCAGCCACACGGTGGTGGAGGACTTCCAGAAGCGCTATCCGGCCACGATGGAGCTGACCCTGGCCAGCATGCTGCTGGCCGCGGTCATCGGCATCCCCATGGGTCTCCTGGCGGCGGTCCGACGGGGTAGCTGGTTCGATCACGTTTCTCGATTGCTCTCCCTGGGCGGTGCCACGGTCCCCATCTTCTGGCTTGGCTTGATAGCCATCTATGTCTTCTACTTCCAGCTCCACTGGGCCCCTGCACCCATGGGGCGCCTCTCCGTCGGGTATGGCGACGTGCCGGTGCGGACGGGGCTCCTGCTGATCGACACCTTCGGCGACTGGCCGGTCTGGAAGGACGCCGTTGCCCACCTGCTACTGCCGGCCCTCAGCCTGAGCACTGGCTCCATGGCGGTCATCAGCCGCATGACTCGGGCCGCCACCCTGGACGTGATCGGTTACGACTACGTGCGGACCGCCAGGGCGAAGGGGCTCAACGAGCCGACGGTGCTTTGGCGCCACGTCCTTCGCAACGCCATGATCCCGGTCATGACGTTGCTGGGTCTCCAGGTCGGTCAGCTTCTGGGGGGGGCAGTGCTGACGGAGACCATCTTTGCCTGGCCCGGCCTCGGCTCCTACGTAACGGAGTCGATCCTTGTCACTGACTACGCGCCGGTTCAGGGGTTCATCCTGGTAAGCGCGGTGGTCTATGCCGCCATCAACTTCGTGGTCGACGTGCTGTACGCCGTCGTGGATCCACGCATTCGCTACAAATGAGGTGGGTGCCCTGGCTACTACAACCGATCTTTCAGTCTCGGTAGCCGATGCAGCGGCGGCCTTCAGGGGTACTTCCGAGTGGCGGAAGCGGCTCCGACGCGCCCTTCGCGATCCCCTGACCGTGACCGGCTTCGGCATCGTGGCGGCCTGGCTGCTGCTGGCCCTTCTGGCGCCGGTGGTCGCCGGCTACGGGCCCAACGAGCCGGATATGTCAGTGCGGCTGGAGCCCCCCGTGGCTGCCCACCTCTTCGGAACGGACCAGTACGGGCGGGATATCCTTACTCGTGTGATCTTCGGGGCTCGCATCACCATGCTGATCGGCGTCATATCGGTGGGGATCTCCCTGGTTGTGGGCGTACCCCTCGGCGCCATCGCGGGGTACGTGGGGGGGCGAACGGAGCAGACGATCATGCGACTGATGGACATGCTTCTGGCCTTCCCTGCCCTGGTGCTGGCGATGGCCATAGCGGTCTCCATGGGGCGGGGACTGGTCTCGGCCATGGTCGCGGTGGGCATCGTGGGCATTCCCGACTTCGCCAGGTTGATGCACGGGCAGGCGGTGTCCCTCCGGGAGAAGGACTTCGTCGAGGCGGCACGAGCCCTGGGGGCCGGAAACCGGCGCATCATCCTGCGGCACATCGTCCCCAACGCCATGTCTCCCATCGTGGTCCGCGCCACCCTTGGCCTGGGCTTCGCCGTCCTCACTGCCGCTACCCTCAGCTTCCTTGGGCTCGGGGTCAAACCCCCTGATGCCGAGTGGGGGTCGATGGTGAGCGAGGGCCGGGAGTTCATTGTCTCCGGCGAGTGGTGGCTTACCACCTTCCCCGGGCTGGCAATCATGAGCGCCGTTCTCGGGTTCAACCTGATGGGCGATGGTCTGAGGGATCTTCTGGACCCCCGCTTCCACAACAGCTAGGTCCGTAGCGGCGATCCGTCGGAACGAGAAATCGAGGAGGTGCAACCGAAAGAGACTCGACCGACCCGGGGATGGCTGACCCGGCGCGTTGCCGGGAGAACTGGCCAGGCCCCTAACGCAAGTGTTGGTAGTAGAGGGCAGTCCCCAATAAGGAGGGAATGAAGATGCGAGGACTCATCGCGGAGAGGGCCAGACTGTTGACCCTGTTGGTTCCTGTCCTGGGGGTGGGCTTGATCGCCGCCGCCTGCAGCGGTTCCCCCACCCCGGCAGCGCCGGCCGCCACGTCCGCTCCCAAGGCCGCCGCCACCTCAGCACCCGCGGCTCCGGCTGCCACCTCGGCGCCCGCCCTCAGCACTTCCTCAGGTGGGAAGACTATCGTGCTGGCCTTCAGCGACGGTGGCACCACCCTGGATCCCTATCAGGCGAACGACCTCACCTCCGATACTCTGACCATGGCCATCTACGACAACCTGGTCCAGTTGGGCAAGAAGACCGTCGACGGCAAGGTCTACGCCGACGACACCAAGATCGAGCCGATGCTGGCCGAGTCCTGGACCCCGTCGGCCGACGGCAAGTCCTACACCTTCAAGCTGCGCAAGGGCGTCAAGTTCCAGAACGGCGACCCTCTGATCGCCGATGCCGTCAAGTTCTCCTTCGAGAAGCTGCTGAAGGATGGGGCCAGCGGCAAGTTCCTCTTCGATACGGCCGCCATCGACACGTCGAAGCCGGTGGAAGTGATCGACGACTCCACGGTCAAGATCAACCTGACCAGGCCGAATGCTACCTTCCTTCAGGTCATCTCCCTGTACAACTTCGCCATAGTGAATCCAAAGGTGATGGCGGGGAAGCCCACCGACTTCCTGGCCAAGAACGCCGAGGGTACGGGCACCGGAGCCTACAAGTTGGCCTCCTGGAACCCCGCCACCGAGGCCGATTTCGTCGCCAACAAGGACTACTGGGGAGGCGCCCCCAAGGCCGACAAGATCGTCATCAAGTTCATCAAGGAAGACTCCACCCGCTTGATGATGCTCCAGAGCGGCGACGTGAACCTGGCCATCGAGATCCCGCCCAAGGACGTCGATACCCTCAAGAAGAACGCCAACCTGACGGTTCGCTCCGACCCCTCGGGCCGCATCCTCTATTTCCTGCTGAACACCAAGGTCAAGCCCTTCGACAACCCGAAGGTGCGGCAGGCCCTGTCCTACGCCGTGCCCTACGACGATCTGATCGGCAAGGTGATGAACGGGCAGGCCAAGCAACTCAAGGGCCCTTGCCCCTCCTTCATGCCGATGTCCGACGGGTCGGTCTGGAACTACAAGTACGACCTGGATACGGCCAAGAAGCTGCTGACCGAGGCGGGCTATCCTGACGGCTTCTCCTTCGACTTCGTCCTGGGCTCCGGCTTCTCCGATTGGGAGCAGGACGCCGTGCTGATCCAGGCATCCTTCGCCAAGATCGGCGTCAAGATGAACATCCAGAATATGGCCCGCTCGGAGTTCCTCCAGGTCATCAAGAAGAACGAGACGCCGGCTTTCATCTCCAAGTGGACCTCCTTCGTGAACGATCCGGGCTACCACCTGGGCTTCCTGCTGCAGACCGGCGGCGGCAGCAACTACGGCAACTACTCGAGCCCGGTCGTGGACAAGGCCCTGGCGGACGCCAAGAACGAGATGGATCCTGCCAAGCGGGCCCAACTGTACGGTCAGGCTCAGCAGCAGATCGAGAAGGATGCCCCCTGGATCACTCTGTACGAGTACAACCGGATCATCGTCTACAACAAGAATCTGCAGGGCTACGCCTTCTACGTGGACGAGTTGATTCGGCTCCGCGATCTGTCCAAGTAAGCGCATCCGTAGGAGCCAGCTCTTGCTGGCGACCCGATGACTCCCGTAGGAGCCTGCCCCTGCTGGTGACCCCATCGCCGGCTGGAGCCGGCTCCTACCATTTGAGAGGTTGGACCATGGTTGACAAGGGTGTCTTGAAACAGCGACTTTGGCACGAGGTCGACCTACATCGTGAGGGGCTGGTCGGTCTGACCAGCGATCTGCTCCGGATCAATACCGAGAACCCGCCCGGCAACTCCCAACCCATAACGGAGTACATCGCCCGTTACCTCAACGAGGCGGGCATCGATACCAGTCTCCACGTTGCGCCCGGCGACCACCACAATCTGTTGGGGGAGGTCCGGGGCGGCCGCACAGGCAAGCGGCTGCTCTTCTGCGGCCACACCGACGTGGTGCCTGCCGGCGATGAAGCCCACTGGAGTTTCTCTCCCACCGCCGGAGACGTGGTCGATGGCTATCTCAGGGGGCGTGGGGCCAGCGACATGAAGGCCGGCGTTGCCGGATTCCTCTTCGCCGCGACCCTGCTCCAACGGGTGAAGGAGGACTTGGCAGGCTCCATCGGCTTGGTGGTGGTGGACGACGAGGAGGTGGGCGGCCAGTATGGCGCTCAGTGGGTCCTGAACCAGGGGCTGGTGAAGGGGGATGGCTGCATCATCGCGGAACCCTCGGGTCCCATGAACCCGACTATAGGCCAGAAGGGCTCCTGCTGGTTCGGGGTGACCTTCTTCGGCACTCCCGCTCACGGCTCCATGGCGCCGCTGGTGGGCGACAACGCCATACTGAAGGCGTGCGTTGCCGCCCAGCAGTTGCAGAAGCTTTATCACATGCCCGTCACCATCCCGGCCGATATCGCCGAAACCGTCGCCATCTCCAAGGCCTATCGGGAGAGCACCGATACCCGCAACGCGGCCGACGTGCTGGATCACGTGAGCGTCAACGTTGGGATGATCCGGGGTGGGACCAAGGCCAACATCGTGCCGGATCGTTGCGTCCTGGAGGTGGACACCCGGGTTCCCTTCGGCCTCACCCACCACGACGTAATGGCCTATGCCCGGCAGTTGCTGGATGAACTGGGCTACCAGTACGAGATACGCCCCCTGAGGTTCCAGGGGGCCGCCAACTACACCAGCCCGAGGGATCCTGTGGTGCTGGCGCTGCTCCAGGCCGTCAAAGAGGTGCGGGGTGACAACCCCTACGGCGTGCTTCAATGGGCGTCCAGCGACGCTCGCTACTTCCGGGACCACGGCATCCCCGTGCTGCAGTACGGCCCCGCCGAGCTGCCCACCATCCACTCCTGGAACGAGCGGGTCAAGGTGGAGGACGTGGTGGCCTCGGCGAAGGTGTACGCCGCCGCCGCCGCCGAGTACCTGCTGGGTTGACGAGAAGATCAAATAGGATGGACAGGATGGACAAGATCAGATCATTGTCCTGCCCACCCTGTCCATCCTGTTTAGTCCCTGGTTACCGTTCCCACCGCCCCGTCAGACCAGCTCGGCCAGGGTTCGGGCAAGCACCGTGCGGGGCAGGATCACCGGCACCCGGGCGATCTCGGCGGCCCGCGCCTTCATGGCGGTGGTGAAGCCCATGCAGTCCAGCACGATCA
>JAJZQR010000108.1 GCA_021806765.1 Chloroflexota bacterium
TACTCGGAATATGCCCGGGTGAGCACCTTCTCCGGTCTCCCCTCGGTGCTGGGATGGGCGGGCCACGAGGTGCAGTGGCGGGGCCGGGGGGAGGAACCTCAGCGACGCACTCAGGACATCGATGCCATCTACGGCACCGCGGACTCCGCGGCCATGATGGCCCTCCTCAGGAAGTACCGCGTCACATACGTGTACGTGGGGAGCCTCGAGGCGGAGAAGTACGGCTCCGGCGTGTACAGCCGGTTCGAGGGGCAACTGCAGGTCGTGTACCGGCAGGGCAAGGTGGTGATCTACCAGGTGCCGGGTATCGCATCGGCGAACGATTCGGGAACAGGCTAGGCGTCTGGCCTGAGATTGGGTGCACAACCAGATCGTCATGCCCGCGAAAGCGGGCATCCAGGGTGGTCGCCGCGCAGTGGGGGTCTGGACCCCCGCTTACGCGGGGGTGACCAAGGGCAGACCATCTGGAGCCAGGTGCTTGGAGAGAGTAGGAGGGACGCGGACTGGAACCCATGGTCGCGAGCGCGAAGGGCGTTCGGCCCAGGATAAGCAGAGAGGTGGCCCTCCCGGAAGTGGGGAGCACGGTCAGTCATCTGGAGCGGGTGGTGACCCTGGAGGTCACCCTGTACCTGGCTGCCCTGCTGCTCGGTATCCTCCTTCGCTTTGTGCTGCTCGACCAACGCCCGCTCTCGGCGGGAGAAGGCGCCCTGGCGTCGGAGGCCTACAGGATAATGATGGGCCAGCCTCCCGCCACCTTGCATCAGGGGGCCTTCGACGCCTACGGGACGGCGCTGGCTCTGCTTCTCTTCGGGGGAGGGGACGGGGCCGCGCGAGTTCTCCCCGCCCTCTTCGGATCGGCGCTGGTGGCAGTGCCCTATTTCCTGAGATCTACCCTGGGGCGCAGGGCTGCCCTAGTTGCCGCCTACGGGATGGCCGTCTCGCCGGTGCTGCTGTTCGCCTCCAGGGATGTGGGCGGGGGCATCGTCGCCTCTGCCCTGGGGCTCCTATTGTGGGCAACCCTGGCCCCCGGGCTCAAGGGGATCGATAGGGGAAGGGCTTACGGCTCGGCGCTACTGCTGGCTGCGCTGGTTTCCTCGGGCGTCGAGGGCATAACGGTGCTGGCAACCCTGGGCGTCGCCGCAACCCTCGCCCACCCTCGTCCTCCTACCTTGCTGGCCAGCGCCGGGCAAGCCCTGGCATCGACCGTGGGTAGACGCGCGATAGTTCTCGTCGCGGCAGCGCTGCTGGTCATCGGAACGAACTTCGGCAGCAACCCTGCGGGCGTTCAGTGGGTGGCCGTGGATGGATGGGTCAACTGGCTCAAGGCCTTCAGCCTGTCGGTTCCACGGGGCAACCTGCTGCTGCTACTGGTGCTCTACGAGCTTCCCGTGCTGCTGCTGGGTGTTGCGCAGTTGCTCAGAACCGTGGTCAGGCGGGAGGGAGTGGACAGTCTGCTTTCCCTCTGGGCCATGCTGTTGCTGCTGTCCGGTATGGTGCAGGAGGGCAACACGACCACCCGCCTGGTGCTGCCTCTCGTTCCCCTCTACCTGCTGGCCGCCCGGTTCGTTGCCGACACCCTCCCCCTGGCCGCGGGACGAGGCCGCGGCTGGAGATGGGGGGTTTCCTCCCTGGCGGTGGCGGTGCCCACGGCGGTGGCCGTGGTGCTGCTGAACAGGCTTTCTACCTCCGCCGCCGACCTGCCCGCAGTGTACCTGTATGGCGAGGCCAGCGTGGTCGCCGCCGCGGCGCTCATCGTGGTCTTCCTGCTGGATGGCCGTGCCAGGGCCGCGCTGGCGTGGTTTGCCGTGGCCATCCTGAGTGTGGTGTACCTGGTTCACGGCGCGGCCTTCCTGAATTACAGGATGGAGACGCTCTCCCGGGAACCCCTGGTGGGAACTCAGATCTCCCCGGTGCTGCGAGACGCGGCTACGTCCGAGGCCTACCTGGCCAGGTACTTCCGGGTGTCGATGACGGTAGATCCTCAACTGCGGGAACCGCTGTCGTGGTATCTGCGGGGCACAGACAGTATTCTCTTCTCAGCGGAACCTACCCAGGGGATGAGCCTGGCCCTTCTCCAGGGTGGTGCCGGCAAGTTGGAGCCGGGCTCCGATCGGATGCCGGGCCTCTATGCCCCCTCCATCAGCAGTCGAGACCTCATCTGGCAGGAGGTCTGGCGGTGGGTAGTGAACCGTGACGGCCTTGTGAGGGCGAATCAGCGTGATATAATTGTCCGCGCGCCGGCAGGGAACTGGTAAGTAGAAGGAGCAATGGTCGTTGACTTTAACCCAAGAGAGTCGATCGCTGCGTGAGGACACCGTCCTCAGCCGGCCGCTACTAGCAAAACTGACGATCGACTGGGAACTGGTTGCCTACGCCGGGCTGGTGCTCTTCGCCGTTGCCACCCGCTTCTGGGACCTGGGTTCCCGGGCGCTTCACCACGATGAGAGCCTCCACGCTCTCTACTCCTGGTATCTGTACACTGGCAAAGGGTACACCCATGACCCGATGATGCACGGCCCCTTCCAGTTCGAGGGTACCGCTCTCATCTACCTGCTGTTCGGTGCCAGCGACTACACTGCCCGGATGCTGGCCGCCATCTTTGGCGTCTGGATAGTGATCTCGCCCTACTTCTTGAGGCGGGAACTGGGTAGGCTCGGCGCCCTGGTGGCCTCGGCGCTGTTCGCGCTGTCGCCCTCATTCCTGTACTTCTCCAGATTTGCCCGTGAGGCCATCTACTTCGGCGGGTGGGAGTTGTTGATAGTCATCGCCATCTTCGGCTATCTGCGGGAGCGACGAAGCCACTATCTGTACCTCCTGTCCCTGGTCACCATGCTGGCCTACGCCACCAAGGAGACCATCTTCATAACCGGCGTGATCTTCGTGGGGTTCTTCATCCTGGAGGCGCTGGTGTCCCGACTGAAAGGCCACCCGCCCACCGGCTGGTCTGCCTTGAGAAGCATCTCCCCTCGGGACTGGGGGATCATGGTGGCCATCTTTCTGGGGCTGTACGTGGTGATGTACACCACCTTCTTCACCAACCCCAAAGGCATCATCTCGGGTTCCTGGGGGGCCCTCACCTATTGGCTGGCTCAGCAAGGGGTGCAGCGGGGCGGCCAGCCCTGGTTCTACTACCTGCTGTTGATCCCCCTGTACGAATTCCTGCCGCTGCTGGCGGCCCTGGCTGGCCTGGTCTTTCTGGTCGTCCGGCGGCAGCTCTCCCGGATGAACCTCTTCTTCTGGTTCAACGTCGTGTGGCTGTTGGGAGCCCTCCTGGTTTACTCCTGGGCGGGTGAAAAGATGCCCTGGCTGGACCTCCCCATCGTCGAGCCGCTGATCTTCCTGGGGGCCTTCGCCATCGCCGGCTTGCTGCGGCGGGTGCGTCGAGAGCTGTTTTCCCAGGGTCCGGGTCTGACCGCGATGGCAGTTGTGGCGCTGATGGCCGCGGTGCTGCTGGGTGGGCTGGTGGCGGCTCCGCCGTTGGCGGGCACCCAGTTGGGGATGCAGGCGGCGCAACTTCAGCAGATGGCCATGCTGTTGCTGCTGGTGGCACTGGTGGGTGCCCTGGTGCTGGTTGGAAGGAGGAAGGGCAGTGCGACCGTGCTGGTTCCGGCGGGCCTCGGGGTGCTGGTGGCGTTGCTGGTGTTGACCTTCCACACGGCGTGGGGTGTCACCTATGCCCGAGGCGATATCCCCCAGGACATGCTGGTGTACGTCCAGACTTCGCCCGACGTCCCGAGGGTAGTCCAGGAGATCCAGCAGATCTCGGAGCGGACCGGCGCCGGCAAAGACCTCAAGATCCTGCTGGACGGGGGCTACACCGAGAGCGTCGGCGGCCAGACTGTGAGCCACGAGAGCATCGCCTGGCCATTCGAGTGGTACCTGCGGGACTACAAGAACAAGAGCTACTACTCCAAGACCTTCACGGTGCCAACGGACGCTGCGGTGATCCTGGCCATGACGCCGAACGAGGATCCTATTCGGAGCGCCCTGGGGAACTACGTGGCCATTCACGGCAGGCTGAACTGGTGGTATCCCGAGGACTACAAGACGCTGACCTGGCAAAAAGTGTGGCAGGGGCTGCTGGACCCCTCGGTGCGGTCGAAGCTGTGGAGATACTTCCTCTACAAGGAGACCTTGAACCCGTTGGGGTCTCGGGATTTCGACTTCTTCGTGCGCTCGGATCTGGCCCGAGGTATTCCGTTGCAGCCGGCCAGCGCAGCCGCTTCAGCGCCGGCCGCGGCTCAGCCGCAGGGTCAGGTCGCCGACGCCGCTGCTCAGGTGGCCCCGGGAGGCATAACGGTCTTCGGCAAGACCGCCGCAGGCGCCAGCGTGCTGAGCGAGCCCCGGGGGGCGGCCCTCGGTCCCAACGGCCTCCTCTACGTGGTGGACTCGGCGACGTCCAAGGTCACCGCTTTCCGGCCGGATGGCACGGTAGCGCTACAATGGGGAAGCAAAGGGAGCGGCGACGGAGAGTTCAACGAGCCGTGGGGGATCGCGGTGGCACCGACTGGAGAGGTCTACGTGGCCGACACCTGGAACCACCGGATCCAGAAGTTCGACGCCAACGGGCGGTTCCTGACCAGGTGGGGTAGCTTCGCCGACACCAAGGGTCAGCTGGGGGTGCAGGCGGGAGCCTTCTACGGTCCTCGAAGCGTGGCGGTGGCATCCAACGGGAACGTGCTGGTGACCGATACCGGTAACAAACGGGTCCAGCTGTTCGACCCGGAGGGCCGCTTCATCTCCATGTTTGGGGGCGATGGTAGCGAACCCGGGCAACTGAGGGAACCGGTGGGCATCGCTATCGATGGGGCCGGCAACGTCTACGTGGCCGATACCTGGAACCACCGGATCCAGAAATTCGATCCGAACGGCCGCCCCCTGGCCCAGTTTGCCGTGTCAGGTTGGGATAGCCAGTCCATAGTGAACAAGCCCTACCTGGCCGTGAGCCGGGAGGGACAGATCTTCTACACCGAGCCCGAGAAGAACCGCTTCCTGGTGCTGGACTCGAACGGACAGCCGTTGGGGATCAAGGGTACGCTAGGGACGGATCCCTCGGCCTTCAACGTCCCGATCGGCATAGCTGTTTCACCTGCGGGCGAGGTCTTTGTGGTGGACGACCGCAACGCTCGGGTGGTGAAGTACCAGACCTGGAGGTAACTTGTCTTCTCGCAAGGGGCGGCTGATCGGGTTCCTGCTGACCGCGATCTTCCTGTGGATCGTGGCCCGGAACGTTAGTCTTGCCGAGCTGGTTGCGGCCTTCGAGGCAGCCAACTACCGGCTGGTGGCTCCGGCCGCCGCGGTCACTTTCGTCGGATACCTCTTGAGAACCCTGAGGTGGCAGCGGATCGTCAAGCCGGTGGCCTCCCTGGCCTTCGGGGATGCCTTCTCCATCCTGATGATGGGCTTTGCCTCCAACAACCTCCTCCCCGCCCGTTTGGGGGAGTTCGTGCGAGCCTACCTGTTAGGCAAGAAGATCGGCGTTCGCAAGACCTACGGGATGGCCACGATAATCCTGGAGAGAGTCTGCGATGGGGTCACCCTCATCGTCCTGCTGGGACTCGTCTCTCTCTTGATGCCGCTGCCGGGGTGGGGACAGGAGGTCCAACTGTTCTCCAGCCTCCTCTTTCTCGGCGCGTCCGTGGGTATCGTACTGCTGTTGGCCCAGGAGAAGCTGACCGTGCGGCTTTTAGGTCTCCTGCTGAGTCCCTTTCCCAAACAGGTTGGCGGGGCTATTCTGCGGGCCAGCAAGACCTTCATCGCCGGGCTTCACTCGTTGAAGAGCGGGAGCAGCCTGGGTTTGGTGGCGGCCATCTCGGTAGCTGTATGGTTGCTGGAGGCTACTTCCTACCTGCTGATTTGCCGGGCCTTCGGCGTGTGGATGTCGCCACTCGCACAACTGCTTTCAGCTACCTTTCTGCTGGTGGTGGTCAACCTGGGGATCATGCTTCCCTCGGCTCCCGGGTACGTGGGCACTTTTCAGTTCTTCGTCGTCATGGCCCTCAGCGCCTTCGGTGTCCCCAAGGAGACTGCCCTCGCCGTGGCGATTGCCTCGCACCTGATGCAGTACGCCATGGTAACGGCCATAGGGCTGCTCTTCTTCGCCCGAGAGAACCTGGCCTTCTGGCGGTTCCAGAAGGAGGCCGAGGAGGAGTCGGAGGAGGACAGCACGCCGGTCTCGGTGGGGGCGCCATGAAGAAGCGGTATTGGCTGGGGATAGCGGTCACCCTCCTTCTAGTGTACCTTATGGTCCGGTCGGTGGAGCTGGCCTCGGTGGCGCAGGCCTTCAGGGAGGCCGATTTCGCATTCCTGCTGCCGGCCGTTCTGCTCTACTTCGCCGGGGTCTTCGTCCGCACCCTGCGGTGGGCCGTCCTGCTGCGTCCGGTGCAGCGGTTGGGGCTGCGGCGGCTGTTCCGGGTGCTGGTAATCGGCTTCATGGCCAACGATATCCTGCCTCTTCGTGCGGGGGAGGCGGTGCGGGCTTACCTGCTTTGGAGGAAGGAGCGGCTGGTTCCGGCGGCCACCGTTGGCACCATCGTGGTGGAGCGGATCCTGGACGGTCTGGTGCTGACCGGGTTCCTGGTCGCTTCTGGGCTGCTGATTCGTCTGGATAGTTGGTTGACGCAGCTGGCGTGGGTAGCGGCCGCCGTCTTCGTGCTGGCAGTGGGGGGCGTCGTGGCCCTGGCGGTGGCTCCAGGCCCTCTGCTGGCTTTCCTGGAGAAGCTGCTCCTCCCGCTGCCCGCTCGTCTTCGAAACCTGGGCTTAGGGGTGGTGAAAGGCTTCGTGGAGGGCCTGGCCATCCTGCGGAGCGCACGGGATGGGGTAGCGGTGGTCGGCCTTTCCCTGGTGGCCTGGGTCCTGGAGGCCGGCATGTACTTCGTCCTGATGTTCAGCTTTCCGTTCCCTCCCCGCTATCTGGCGGCGATTCTGGGCACGTCGGTTGCCAACCTGGGCACCATGGTACCCTCGTCGCCGGGCTACGTGGGTACCTTCGACGTTCCTCTGACTGGCGTCCTCGTGGGGACTTTTCGGGTAGACCTCTCGCTGGCAGCAGGGTACACTCTGCTGGTTCACGCGGCTCTAGTCCTTCCGGTTACGCTGCTCGGCCTCTTCTTTCTCTGGAGGGAGGGTCTTAGTCTCAGGCGCATTGCCTCTGGGAGGGTCCCCGTTTCCGAGGACCCGGAAGACCCGTCCGACAGGCACGAGGTCGCCCCGCGGCGGTCAACTCCTTAGGGTAACTGGCGAACACAACTGAAGACCATCACAACTCTGTGGTTTTGGGGGGTTATTGGTCTATGGCCAAGATCAGCGTGGTCGGCACGGGGTATGTGGGCCTCGTGACCGGGGCGTGTTTTGCCGACCTGGGAAACAGCGTTACCTGCATCGACATCGACGTGTCCAAAATCGACAACCTGAAGCGGGGGATCTTGCCGATCTTCGAGCCAGGGCTCGAAGAGATGGTGGAGCGCAACGCCAAGGCTGGCCGTCTTCGCTTCACCTCCAGCTACGAGGAAGGGGTGCCTGGTGCGGACATCGTGTTCATCGCCGTCAACACCCCTTCGGGTTCCGAGGGTGAGGCGGATCTGAAGTACACTCGGGCAGCCGCGCAGAGCATCGCCAAGCAGATGAACAGCCACACCATCATCGTCAACAAGAGCACCGTCCCTATCGGGACGGGCGACTGGGTGGCCAACATCGCCAGCAAGCACATCCGGCCCGGGGCCAGCTTCGCTGTGGTGTCCAACCCGGAGTTCCTGCGGGAGGGCTCGGCCATCAGTGATTTCATGCACCCCGATCGGGTGGTCCTGGGCTCCACCGACCGCCCCTCGGCGATGCGAGTGTCGGAACTGTACCGGCCGTTGAGCTGCCCGGTCGTGATCACCGACCTGCGGACGGCCGAGATGATCAAGTATGCTTCGAACGCCTTCCTGGCCACCAAGATCTCCTTCATCAACGAGATCGCCTCCATCTGCGAGAAGCTGGGGGCCGATGTGAAGATGGTGTCTCAGGGGATGGGGCTGGACAAGAGAATCGGGTCTGCTTTCCTCGATGCTGGCCTCGGCTTCGGGGGCTCCTGCTTCCCCAAGGACGTGAGGGCACTGGCCCACATGGCGGCCATCAACGGATGCCACCCGCAACTGCTGCGCACCGTATTGGAGATCAATCGGGATGCCCGGCGAGCGGTCATTCAGAAAGCACGGGATGCGATGGGAGGTCTGCAGGATCGCATGATCGGGGTGCTGGGCCTGGCTTTCAAGCCCAACACCGACGACCTCCGGGAAGCACCGGCCCTGGAGATCATTCACCTGCTGCAGAGCGAGGGCGCTACGGTGAAGGCCTACGACCCGGTAGCCGCGGAAGGGGCCCAGCGGGCGAATCCCGAGATGATCCTCTGCCACGATCCCTACGAGGTGGCGGAGGGTGCCGACTGCCTGATACTGGTGACGGAGTGGAACGAGTTCAAGCATCTGGACATGCGCCGGATCAGGGAGTTGATGGCCAACCCTCTGCTGATCGACGGCCGCAACGTCTGGGATCCGGCCGAGATGGGGGCGCTCGGCTTTGCCTACTTCGGCGTGGGACGCCCGCCGGCCGTCGACCATGACGGGGTCGTCTACCCGGTCAGCCTGAGGTTGACGCGCACTCCCTCCAAGTAGACGGGTAGTCCAACTGAGGCTTCTGGAATAACAT
Source organism: Chloroflexota bacterium (assembly GCA_021806765.1). The sequence continues at coordinate 8,689 of JAJZQR010000108.1, forward strand.
GTAGGGCGGGGGTTTATCCCCCGCCGCCCGCGTTAGAGATGAATCAACTGAACTTCCTGGAGGACGGCGAGCCCGCCGGCAGCCCGATCCGCCGTCAATATCTTGACATAAAGCGCAGATATCCGGATGCCATCCTGCTGTTTCGGCTGGGGGATTTCTACGAGACCTTCGACGACGACGCGTACCTCGTATCCTCGGAGCTGGAAATCGCCCTCACCGGCCGCGACATGGGTAGGGGGGAGAGGGTGCCGCTGGCGGGCATCCCTTACCATGCCGCCGAGGGCTACATTGCCCGTCTCCTGACCAAGGGGTACAAGATCGCGCTGGCCGAGCAGTTGGGGACGCCCGGCCGGGGGTTGATGGCGCGAGAGGTGGTTCGGGTCATCACGCCGGGTACCCTGATCGAGGATTCCCTTCTCCCTGCCCGAACCAACAACTACCTGGCCGCCCTTGCACTGGCTCCCGAAGGGGTTGGTCTCGCTTTCGTGGACATCAGCACGGGGGAGTTCTCCGTAACGGAGATCCGCTTGCCGGGATGGGAGGATCACTTGGCGGCCGAATTGGAGCGCGCCAGAGCCGTGGAGTGCCTCCTCCCCCGATCTCGGGTCGATGACCCGTCCATAACCGCACTTCTTCCGCACGGCAGTTGTGTGACGCCTCGAGACGATGCCGCCTTCTCCTCCTCGACTTGCGAGCGCCTCCTGCGGGACCACTTCCGGGTGGCGACGCTGGACGGCTTCGGTCTCGGTGCAGCCCCTTTGGCCGTTCGGGCTGCTGGCAGCCTCCTTTCCTACCTTCAGGAGACCCAGCCCGCCTCTCTGGGGGAACTGGAGTCCGTGCACCTGTACAGCCTCGATCGATACATGAAGCTGGACGCGGCGGCGCGCCGTCACCTCGAGCTCACGGTTAACGCCGCGACGGGGTCGGCTGAAGGGTCCCTGTTGGCGGTGCTCGACAGGACTCGCACTGCCATGGGTAGCCGTTTGCTGCGCCGGTGGATCGGACAACCGTTGTTGGATCTGCCGGCTATCGAAGCCAGGCTGGACGCGGTCGAGGAATTGGTGAAGGCTCCGCTGGGGAGGGCGGAGATGGCAGAGATCCTCTCCAACCTGGGAGATCTGGAGCGGCTGGCATCCCGAGCCGCACAACAGAGTCTCAGTCCCAGGGACTGTCTGGCCATAGCCCGCTCCCTGCGGGCCGTCCCCAGGCTGCTACGGACCATGGAGCGATGGTTGCCCGGGCTGCTAGGAGTGGAGGGGGAGGCGCTGGATCCCTGTGCAGAGGCCGTGGGGTCGATCGAGTCCACCGTTGCGGACGACCCTGCCGGTTCGGTGGGCCAGGGAGTCATCAGGTCAGGTCGGTCGTCGGAGCTGGACGAGCTGCGCTCCATTACCGGAAACACGCGTCAGTGGATCGCCAGGCTGGAGGGTTCCGAAAGGGAGCGAACGGGGGTCCGGTCGCTCAAGATCGGCTACAACAAGGTGTTTGGCTACTACATCGAGGTTACCAGGCCCAACCTGGACGCCCTCACCGACGAGTATGCTCGTATGAAGACCGGAGCTGCGACGGTGGGAGAGCTGCTGGAATCCCTGGGGTACCAGAGGAAGCAGACCCTGGCCAACGCCGAGCGGTTCGTGACGGTTCAGCTGAAGGAGCAGGAGGTGCGGTTGAACAGCGCCCAGGAGGAGATCGAGGCGCTGGAGAAGCAGATCTTTGCCGAACTGCTGGCCGAGCTTTCGGGCATCGCGCCGCGGATCCGAAAGACGGCCCAGGCCATGGGCCGTCTGGATACGCTGCTTTCCCTGGCGGAGGTGGCCGTGGCCGGACGCTATGTGCGACCGGCGATCGACGACGGCTCCGTCATCTCCCTTCGGGGCGGCCGCCATCCGGTGGTGGAGCGCTCCATTCCCGCCGGCGAATACGTGGCTAACGACTGCCATCTGGATAGCGAGAGCGCGCAAATCGCGGTGCTGACGGGGCCCAACATGGCCGGCAAGTCGACCTACGTATTGGGTGTGGCGCTGATCGTGCAGATGGCTCAGATGGGCAGCTTCGTTCCCGCGGAGGAAGCTCGTGTCGGCCTGGTGGACAGGATCTTCACTCGGGTCGGAGCCCAACACGACGTGTCCGCCGGGAAGAGCACCTTCCTGGTGGAGATGGCGGAGACCGCCAACGTTCTGCACAACGCCACGCCTCGGAGCCTGGTGGTGCTGGACGAGGTCGGGCGTGGTACCAGCACCTACGATGGAATGGCCATCGCACGGGCGGTCATCGAGTACCTTCACGATGAGCCGAGGCTGCGCTGCAAGACTCTGTTCGCCACCCACTACCATGAGTTGACCGAGCTGGAGGCGTTGCTGCCTCGGGTTCGCAATCTGCGGATGGACATTCTGGAGGAGGGGGATCGGGTTGTCTTCCTCCATCGGGTCGTGCCCGGAGGTGCGGACCGGAGCTACGGTATCCACGTCGCGCAGCTGGCTGGAATACCGGTCCCCGTCCTCAGGCGGGCTCGGGAGATCTTGCGCCTACTGGAGTCCAACGGGGGCCCGCGGCCGGCTCCACATTCCCCTTCAGGAGAGATGGACCGGCCTGAGTACTTCGAGGTGATCGATGAGCTGCGCGGGCTGGACCTGGCTTCCATGACCCCACTCCAGGCTATCGCCAAGCTGGACGAGCTGCAGAAGAAGGTTCTGGGTTCTGGGTAGAGAGGCAATGCCAATCCACGTCCTAAGCCCCGACGTTGTCGGTAAGATCGCTGCCGGCGAGGTTGTCGAGAGACCCGCCTCGGTGGTCAAAGAGTTGGTGGAGAACGCCCTGGACGCAGGCGCGCGGGTTGTCCGCGTCGAGATCGCGGTCGGAGGTTCCGAACTGATCCGAGTGTCCGACGACGGGTGCGGCATCGGCAGGGAGGATCTGACTCTCGCCGTGGAGCGCCATGCCACCAGCAAGATTTCCGCGGCCGAAGACCTCAGCAGCATCGCCACCCTGGGCTTTCGGGGTGAAGCCCTCGCCAGCATAGCGGCGGTGTCCGAGTTCACGCTGTCAAGCTGTGTGGCCGGAGCCACTTCCGCCCACGAGCTGCGGGTGCACGGGGGCGAGGTGTCTGGGACCGTGCCGGTCTCCAGGGCGAAGGGCACCACGGTCACCGTGGAGCAGCTATTCTTCAACCTTCCAGCGCGGCGCAAGTTCCTTCGGTCGACAGCTTCCGAGTCCGCCCAGGTGGCCCAATTGCTGAGCCATCTGGCCATCGCCTACCCGGAGGTGGCCTTCGATCTCACTATCGACGGAAGGAGGTCCCTGTCTACCCCTGGAACAGGCGACCCCATGGATGCCGTCCTCAACGTGCTGGGGCGCGAGGTGGCTGGGGCCTTGCTTCCCCTGGAGGCGAAGGTGGAAACCGACAGGCCCGTAGCCGGATTGGCGGCGAGGATCACTGGCTTCGTGGCGGAACCGAAGGTGAGCCGCTCCACTCGGGCGGGGATCTGGATCACGGTCAACCGGAGACCGGTGAAAAGCCGGGCCCTGACGTATGCCATCGAGGAAGCCTACGAGACACTGCTTATGGTAGGTCGCCATCCTATCGCGGTCGTCGATCTGCAGGTTCCGGCGGCGGATCTGGACGTGAATGTTCACCCCACCAAGATCGAGGTTCGGTTGCTCCGAGAGAGACTGATCTATGGTGGGTTGCGGGATACGGTGCGCTCCGTAGTGGCAGCCGACTCTCCCTGGGGAAGGGAGGTGGGCGGTCTCGCCCCGGTGGAAAGGGTGCCGGAGGGGGAGAGAGAGAGCTTCGTGACCCCTCGGCTGGTAGAGGCACCTCTGGCAACCGCTCCTTCAACCCCGGTGGAGCCGGCCACTACCGGCCGGCGATTGCCGATTCTTCGGCTGATAGGCCAGGTGGCTCAGAGCTACATCGTGGCGGAGGGGGAGGAAGGGCTGTACCTGATCGACCAGCACGCCGCCCACGAGAGGGTGTTGCTGGAGCGATTGATGAAGGGGCTGGAGGAGGAAGAGAAGACACAGTTGCTGCTTGAGCCCGCTCTGCTGGAGTTGCCGGCCGGTCAATGGGAGTTGGCCACGGAAGCCTGGGCCGCCTTGGAGGCTCTAGGTTTCCGGATGGAAGCCTTTGGGGAGAGCGCCTTGTTGATCCGGGGCATTCCGAGTCAGTTGCCTCCGGGAAAGGCGGTGAAGGCTCTGCAGGAGACCCTGCAGGATCTGCTAGAGGAGAGGTCGGAGGGCAGTTGGCGGGAGCGATTGGCCATAGCCGTCTCCTGCCGTGGAGCAATCAAGGCAGGCCAGACGCTTTCCTTTGAGGAGATGAGGTCTCTGGTAGAAGCCCTGGAGGAGACGGATATCACCCAACACTGCTCTCACGGCCGCCCGACTGCAGTCCTGCTGAGCCGCCGGCAGTTAGAGCGAGAGTTCGGCCGTAAGTGATACGGACTCCCCGGCGGCCGGCCACTTCGATGCTGATGGCCGGCCGCCGGTTGCAGCAGCCACCTTCAGGCGGACTTGGCCATGCCGCTGGTTCCGGTACCGGTGATGGGGATATACCGCTGCTCGCTCTTTCCCCCGGGGACCAGCTTCCACAGATCGTTGGAGGGCACGTCCAGCGCCTTGGCAAGCCTCTCAATGTCCTGAGCCGACACGTACTTCCGGCGGCCGGACTCGAGGGCACTGATCAGCGAGTGGCTGACCTCGGCCTTCTCGGCCAGCCTCTGCTGCGTCATTCCCTTGGATACTCGCAGTTCCTTAACCTTCTGTCCCAGTACGGTCATTGTTCCAGCGCCTCCCTCGCGGGGTCTATCTACGCTTGCGTCCTCAATATAGTTCAAGTACCCAGGAGAGAACAACAAGAGCACGAACAGTGCCATCCTGTTGTTCCACCTCGGCCTTGCCACTACCCGGCCGGGCCGTGCGGGCTTGCGACAGTGGGTCGTTGGCCCCCTCCACCGAACGCCGTGTAGTTCATCTCAACATAAACAAGTTTCATGCCTGACTTTGTTCTACTTTGCCCGGGGCAGCATGTTCGACGGCAGGCGGCTGCAGTGGCCCCCTTCAACGATGTTCTTGCGCCCGTTGCCGCGGGCACGTGGCTTGCCGAAGATCACCGCCGCGGCCGTCGGTGGTTGCGGTGGGGTCCGACGGGCGGACCTCGCAGATGAGTCGTGACAGAGGAGGTCTGCCTTGGGTAAGAAGTCTGACGAGAAGGCGCCAGCGAAGCAAGAAGGGACGCACCGGCGCCATCTGCAGTACTCCCAGGATTCCTGGACCGAGCTTGATGCCGAGGGTAGCGACTCGGAGATGGCCCAGGGGAGAGAGTCTCAAGAGCCCTTCTACACTCCTTTGGTGACCGAAGCTGCCGAACGAAGGCTGAAGATGGAGCGGGAGGAGCGCGCTCGCCAACAGGCCGAAGAAGAGGAGACCGAGGCTCCTGACGAGTAGCGGACGCAGAGGCGTGGGGCTCCTCCGCGGAGGGCTGCTTCACGCCTCCAGTTCGAGGCTAGCTGCTCTGCAGCAGGCCGGCTACTGCCTCCGCGATCTCCCCCACCGTCAGCGGGCGCAGCAATTCCCTGGTGGGAGCCACCCTCGCCGCCATCGCGGCGCCGAATTGGGCCGATCGACAGAGCTATCGGGAGTAGTTGGGTGCCTCCCGGGTCAGGAAGATATCGTGGACGTGGCTCTCCGTAAGACTGGCCTGGGTAATCCGGACCATCTGACCCTTCTGCTGCAGGGCCTCGATGGTCTCGCTCCCTAGATAGCCCATGCCGGAACGGAGGCCTCCCACCAGTTGGTGCAGCACGTGGGAGAGGGGCCCCTTATAGGGCACCCGGCCCTCTACGCCCTCGGGCACCAACTTGTCGCCCGAGGTCTGTCCGTACCGGTCTCGGCCGAAGTACTTCATGGCACCCAGGGAGCCCATCCCTCGGTAGTCCTTGTAGCGGTCACCCTGGTACACCACCACCTCGCCGGGGCTCTCTTCGACGCCGGCCAGCAGGTTGCCCAGCATCACGGCATCGGCGCCGGCACAGAGGGCCTTGGCGATGTCGCCACTGTACTTGATCCCTCCGTCGGCGATCACCGGGACCCGGCCCTGGGTTGCCCTGACGACCTCCATGATGGCGGTGAGTTGGGGCACCCCTGCGCCCGAGACTATCCGGGTGGTGCAGATAGAGCCCGGGCCGACCCCCACCTTGATGGCGTCGGCGCCGGCCTCCAACAGCCGCATTGCGCCGTCGTAGGTCGCCACGTTGCCGCCGATGACTTCCATGTTGGGGAACTCGGCCTTCAGCGTCTTTATGGCGCGGATCACGTTTTTGGATGCACCGTGGGCCGCATCGGTGGACAATACGTCCGCCCCGGCCTCGACCAGAGCGGAGGCCCGGCGAAGCAGATCGTCGCCCACCCCCACGGCGGCCCCGACCAGCAACCGCCCCAGAGTGTCCTTGGCGGCGTTGGGATAGCTGATCTTCTTCTGGATGTCCTTGACAGTGATGAGTCCCTTCAGTACACCGTGCTCATCCACGATGGGGAGTTTCTCGATCTTGTGGCGGTGGAGGATCTCCTTCGCCTGCTCCAGGGTGGTTCCCACGTGGGCGGTGACGAGGCCGCTGCCGGTCATCAGTTCGGATATCGGCTGTTCGCCGCCCGTTTCGAAGCGGATGTCTCGGTTAGTAAGGATCCCTACCAACCGCATCTCCTCGTCCACGATGGGGACGCCGGAGATGTGGTACTGCTCCATGATGCGCCAGGCGTCCCCCAGGGAGTTGGTGGGCCGGAGGGTAACGGGGTTGACGATCATCCCGCTCTCCGACCGCTTTACCTTGTCCACCTCCTCGGCCTGCCGTTCCACAGTCATGGCCCGATGGACGAAGCCTATGCCCCCTTCCCTGGCCAGGGCGATGGCCATTCGGCTTTCCGTAACAGTATCCATGGCGGCGGAAACGACGGGGATGTTCAGAGAGATGCGCTGGGTGAGGCGTGTTCGGACGGAGACCTCCGAGGGCAGCACCTCGGAGTAGCTGGGGACTAAGAGGACGTCGTCAAAGGTAAGGCCTTCCGCGATGATCTTCTCCATGGCCAGTCTCCCCTTCAGGTTAAAGAAAATCCCCGCCGTTGAGGACCGGGCAGGGAGAGATTGTGGTGGAGGCGGGGGAGAGTCGAACTCCCCGTCCAGAGCGAGTTCACCGAGAATGTGCTACAAGCTTAGTCGGCATTTGGTGTCTCATCCTCCGCCCCCCTACCGACGGGGAGGTGGCGGACCAGTCCGCTGGTCTTAGGCAACCCTTAGCAGACGGTCAGGGTAGCAGCATCTCGACTTGGTGACGCCCGACCCCAACCCATCGAGAAGAGGCTGGGCGGACGCTCGAAGCGTTGTTACGCTGCGAGAGCTACTGGTTCGTTGGCAGTTATGCCTTTTGCCACCTTTTTACG
>JAJZQR010000109.1 GCA_021806765.1 Chloroflexota bacterium
CCTCCGGCTTCCTCCAGACCCCACCTCGCGGTGACGCCCTTGCCCTCGGCTCACAGTAGGGGTTGCCTCCCCTGTAGAGGACTTCCACCTCCAAGTCAACGCCCATGCCGGGCGCACAATCAAGAAGCCGGAAGGGCACCGACGCCCTTCCGGCTTCGCACGACGCGCGATTATCCAGCTATTTGCCGTGACACTTCTTGTATTTCTTGCCACTGCCACAGGGGCAAGGATCGTTGCGACCAATCTTCTTTCCAACCTTCACGGGCTGGCTGCCGCCCTCTTCCTCCCGGTTGGTGATCACGTTCTGAACCGGCTTCGGTTCCTCCACCACCACCCGCACGTGGAAGATACGGTGCACCACGTCCTGCTGGATGGCCTCCAGCAAGCCCTGGAACATGTTGTAGGCCTCGGCCTTGTACTCCACCAGCGGGTCCCTCTGGCCGTAAGCCCTCAGCCCGATCCCTTCTCGCAAGTCATCGATGGAGGTCAGGTGCTGAACCCACAGATTGTCGATAACGCTCAGCACTACCCAGCGCTCGGCCCGGTGCATCATCTCCGGACCCAACTGCTGCTCCAGCCCGTCGTACACCTGCTCTGCCAGGTCGAACAGGCCGTCCTTGATCTCCTCCTTGCTCAGCTGCCCGAGCCTGTCTTCCGTCAAGTCGGCCGGCAACGGCAAGATCGGCCTCAATGCATTTAGCAGACCATCCAGGTCCCAGTCCTCGGAGTGCTCCCCCGCCAGGTGCGCCTCCATCAGCTCCGACATCTGCTTCTGGACCATCTCCATGATGATGGGCCGCAGGTCCTCGGTGCTGAGGATCTTGCTGCGCTCCCCGTAGATCACCTCGCGCTGCTTGTTCATCACGTCGTCGTACTCGACCACGTGTTTCCGGATGTCGAAGTTGTGGGACTCCACCTTGGTCTGGGCGTTCTCGATGGACTTGTTCACCAGACCATGCTCCAGGGGGACGTCCTCCTCCAGTCCCAGCCGGTCCATGATCCCCGCGATGTTGCTGCCGCCAAAACGGCGCATCAGGTCGTCTTCCAGCGACAGGTAGAAGCGAGAGGATCCCGGATCTCCCTGGCGTCCGGCACGACCGCGCAGCTGGTTGTCGATCCGCCGGGCCTCGTGACGCTCGGTGCCGACGATGTGGAGCCCACCCAGATCCCGGACCAACTGGGCATCCTCCGGCGTGCCCGGATTGCCGCCCAGGATGATGTCCACACCACGACCGGCCATGTTGGTCGCGATGGTCACGGTCCCCGGCTGGCCGGCCTGGGCGATGATACCCGCCTCCTTTTCGTGGTGCTTGGCGTTCAGCACCTGATGGGGGATACCCCGCCGGGACAGCATCTCGCTCAGCATCTCCGACTTCTCGATGGACACGGTGCCCACCAGGACGGGACGCTTCTGCTTGTAGGACTCCTCGATCTCATTGACCACAGCCCGATACTTGGCGGCCTCGGTCTTGTAGATCTGGTCGGGCAGGTCCTTTCGCACCATCGGCCGGTTGGTGGGGATGACCACCACTTCCAGCTTGTAGATCTTGTGGAACTCCTCCGCCTCGGTCACGGCGGTACCGGTCATGCCCGCCAGCTTGTCGTAGAGACGGAAGTAGTTCTGGAAGGTGATGGTGGCAAGGGTCTTGGTCTCCTTCTGGATCCGCACCCCTTCCTTCGCCTCGATGGCCTGGTGCAACCCCTCGCTGTATCGCCGGCCGAACATCAACCGGCCGGTGAACTCGTCGACGATGATAACCTCGCCGTCCTTCACCACGTAGTCCCGATCCAGCTTGAAGAGGAACGCGGCCTTCAGGGCCTGGTCCATGTAGCGGGTCAGGTCGTAGTGGGCCGGATCGTACAGGTTCTGGAGGCCCAGCCACCGCTCCATCTTGGCGATACCCTCCTCGGTGAGGGAGATCGCCCGCAGCTTCTCGTCGATGGTGTAGTCCTCCTCCTTCCGCAGCCGGGGCACCAGCCGCGCGAAGAGGGCGTACTTGTCGGTGGACTCCTCGGCCTGCCCCGAGATGATCAGCGGCGTCCTGGCCTCGTCGATCAGGATGTTGTCCACCTCGTCCACGATGGCGAAGTGGAGTTCCCGCTGGACCTTCTCGCTCCGGTCCCACACCATATTGTCCCGCAGGTAGTCGAAACCGAACTCGTTGTTAGTTCCGTAGGTGATGTCGCAGTTGTAGGACTCCCGCCGGGCAGGGCCCTCCATGTCGTGCTGGATCACCCCCACGGTGAGCCCCAGCAGCTCGTGGATCTGCCCCATCCAGACCTGGTCGCGGCGAGCCAGGTAGTCGTTCACCGTCACCACGTGGACACCCTGGCCGGCCAGGGCGTTCAGGTAGGCCGGCAGGGTCGACACCAGCGTCTTGCCTTCACCGGTCTTCATCTCGGCGATCTTCCCCTGATGGAGCACGATGCCGCCCATCAACTGAACGTCGAAGTGGCGCTGTCCCAGGGTACGCTTCGCCGCCTCCCGAACGGCCGCAAAGGCCTCCGGCAGCAGGTCGTCCAGGGCCTCGCCCCCCTGGAAGCGCTCTTTGAATTCGATTGTCTTCTGGCGAAGCTCCTCGACGCTGAGCCGCTCGAACTCCGGCTCCAGGGCGTTGATCTGCTCCACGATGGGCCGAAGCTTATTCAGCTCTCGCTCGTTCGAGTCGCCTAACAGCTTTCCGAATAGCTTGAACATCAGTGCGATAACCTCTACGCGACCGGGGCCTCGCCGCCCCGACGCAGTACCGTCTCATTTCAGTCTGCCCGAGGGAAATCTTGCTCCCTTCCCTCCGGGAGACACCATACCATAATTTTACCCTACAGGCCGCGATTCCGAAACAGCAGTAGAACTTCCCCCTTCCCTCTCCCCCTGAGAGAGGGTCAGGATGAGGGTGGTGGCAGCGGTGGTTCCTGTCAGCTACGCGGTCTGAGGAGTAGCGTGAAATCATCGCCACGCTTTGTAGGGAAGACGGCATGGTTCACAGGGAGAGTGACAGTCTAACGAAGGCAGGCTACCCGGATCGTCGTGCCCGACCTGATCGGGCATCCAGGGTCCCCCCGTTGGCGTGAAGGAGCAGCCTCACGAGGAGATGGGACGTCTGGACCCCCGCTTTCGCGGGGGTGACGTTGCATTAAACTGTAACTCCAACTACCCGTCCCCATGAACCATGCCACCGGTGCCAATATGGTTATAAAGCACAGGGCGGAGGAATACACCTCCGCCCTGTGCCCTCTGCCTGCTCTTTTCCCCTACATCGTGTCGTAGATGCTCCCCACCGAGGTGCCGGTGTGGATCCTCCGGATCGCCTCGCCGATCAGGGGGGCGACCGAAAGCTGGGTGATCTTGGGGATCCGCTTGGAGGGATCCAGACGAACGGTATCGGTGAGCACCATCTCCTTCAGGGGGGATCGGTCGATCCGCTCCACCGATGGACCCGAGAGCACCGCGTGCACCGCCGTGGCGTAGATCTCGTTGACGCCCGCGGCCTGGAGCGCCTCCACCGCACCCATCATCGAGCTGGCCCGGTCCACCTCGTCGTCCACGATCAGCGCCGTCCGGCCCCGCACGTCGCCGATGACGTTGTGGGACTCCACCACACCGGCGTTGCCCACCCGCCGCTTCTCTATGATGGCCAGGGGGGCATCCATCGCCTCCGCGAAGTTGCGGGCCTTCTTGGCGAAGCCGATGTCGCAGGAAACCACCACCAGGTTCCGCAGACGCCGATGCTGGAAATGGCGGCGCAGGATGTGGGCGGCGGTCAGCTCGTCCACCGGTATGTTGAAGAAGCCCTGGACCTGGCCCGCGTGGAGGTCCATGGTGAGCACCCGGTTGGCACCGGCCACGGTAATCATGTCGGCCAGTAGGCGGGCGGTGATGGGGACCCTGGGCTGGTCCTTCTTGTCGGTGCGAGCGTAGGCGAAGTAGGGGATCACGGCGGTGATCCGGCCGGCGGAGGCCCTCTTGAGGGCATCCAGCATGATCAGCAGCTCCATGACGCTGCGGCTCACCGGTGAGCAGAAGGGCTGGATGACGAAGACGTCGTGCTCCCGCACCACCTGGTTGATCTTGACGAAAATGTTCTCGTTACTGAACTCGAACACGTCGGCCTTGCCCAGCGGCATCTCGAGAAACTTGCAGACTGCTTCCGCGAGAGCCGGATGAGCATTTCCCGTAAAGACACTAAGGTCCCGATACAACCCGCATTCCCCCCCATTTTTCGAGCAGCCAAAGAGGGTGGCCAGAGGCAGAAAACTGGAGAATAGTGGCCGTGAGGACAGCTTAGGAATAGTAACACATCTACGGCCCTACCGCCAACGGCTCAACCGCTTGGTAGCCAGGTACCCGTAGGAGCCGCCTCCCGGCAGCGATCCGGGTCGCCGGCGGCGATCCGGGTCCTACAGACCGTGGAGCTTCCTCACGGCCGCCACCACCGGCTCCACGGCCTCCCTGCCGGAGGCGCCCCTGGGAGCGCCGTAGGGATCCGCCACCGCCTCCGGGGAACCTCTCAACATCCTCACCGTCGCTTCCACCGCGCTGCTCAGAGCGGCCAGGTTGTAGCCGCCCTCCAGGGCGTACACCGTCCTGCCCCCGCAGAGGTCCAGGGCCAACTCCTGAATCTGCCCCACCAGCCGGGCGAAGCCCGGCACCGTCACCCGCATGGCGGCCAGGGGGTCTCGCCAGTGGGAATCGTAGCCGGCCGACACCAGGACGAGGTCGGGCCGGTAGCGACGCAGCAGGGGCACCAGCAGCTCGTCGAAGACGAAGCTGTAGCCCTGATCGCCGGCACCGGGGGGAAGGGGAACGTTCACGTTGTAGCCCCGGCCAGGGCCGTTACCCGTTTCGCCGTAGTGCCCGGTGCCCGGAAAGAGGGGCATCTGATGGGTCGAGAAGTAGAGCACCGACGGGTCGTCGTAGAAGGTCTCCTGGGTCCCATTCCCGTGATGCACGTCGAAGTCGACGATGGCGATCCGCGAGACCAGCCCCCGATCCAACAGCTGGCGGGCGGCGATGGCCACGTTGTTGAAGAGACAGAAGCCCATCCCCCGGTCGGGGGTCGCGTGGTGTCCCGGGGGCCGCACGGCCACGAAGGCGTTATCCAGCTCGCCCGTGGCCACCGCCACGGCCGCCTGCACCGTGCCCCCCACGGCGTGGAGCGCCGCTTCGATGGAGCCCGGCGAGACCACCGTATCGGGGTCCAGCCAGCCCCCGCCGCCCCGAGCCATCCGGACCACCTGGTCCACGTACATGGACGCGTGCACCGACTTCACCAGATCCAGGCCGGCGGCGGGCGCCTCCCGATAGGAAAGCGCGGCTAGCTCGCCGGAGGATCTCAGCCGATCCATCACGGCCTCCAACCGCTGCCGGGACTCGGGGTGTTCGCCGGTGTCGTGAAGGAGACACTTGTCGCTGTAGTAGAGACCGGTGGGCATAAGCAACTCCAAATACAGAAGGGGCCCCGTCTTCACGGAGCCCCTTCGCCACTCACATCTATCGCTCGCGGACCTTAGCTGGCAGCCTCGGCAGCCAGCTCCGGCGGAGCACTCTCCTGTCCGTTCTCGGAGCCCTGCCGCAGCAGCGCCTCGAACGCCTCGCCCTCGATGGTCTCTTCCTTGACCAGGGTTTGAGCCACCAGGTCGAGCTGTGCTCGGTGCTTCTCCAGGATACCGCGAGCCCGATCGTAGGCCCTCTCGATCAAGCCGTGCAGCTCTTCGTCGATAGCCTCGGCGATCTTCTCGCTGTAGTTCTTCTGCTCGCCGATCTCTCGACCCAGGAATATCAGCTCTTCCTTGTGGCCGAGAGCCACAGGCCCCAGCCGCTCGCTCATGCCGAACTCGGTGATCATCCGGCGGGCGATGTTGGTGGCGCGCTCGATGTCGTTCTCGGCACCGGTGGTCATCTCACCGTACACCAGCTTCTCCGCCGCGTGCCCGCCCAGAGCCCAGGCGAGGGTATCCTCGAACTGCGACCTGGTCCACAGGTAGCGGTCCTCCTTCGGCAACACCCGGGTGTAACCACCCATGGTGCCTCGGGCAATGATGGAGATCTTGTGCACCGGGTCCGCGTTGTCCAGGAACCGGGCCACCAGGGCGTGTCCCGCCTCATGGTAGGCCGTGATCTCCTTCTCCTTCTCGCTGATGATCCGGCTCTTCCGCTCCGGACCCGCAACCACCCGGTCGACCGCCTCTTCCAACTCCTGGAGGCTGATCAACTTCTTGTTGCGCCTGGCTGCCAGGATGGCCGCCTCGTTCACCAGGTTGGCCAGATCGGCGCCGGAGAAGCCCGGCGTTTGCTTGGCCAGCACGTCCAGGCTCACCGTCTTGTCCATCGGCTTGCCCTTGGAGTGCACCTCCAGGATCGCCCGCCGGCCGGCGATGTCCGGCCGGTCCAGCACCACCTGCCGGTCGAAACGGCCCGGTCGCAGCAGCGCCGGATCGAGCACGTCGGGCCGGTTGGTGGCCGCTATCACGATCACGTTGGTGTTGGAGTCGAAACCGTCCATCTCCACCAGGATCTGGTTGAGAGTCTGCTCGCGCTCGTCGTGGCTCCCGCCCAGTCCGGCGCCCCGCTGCCGCCCTACGGCGTCGATCTCGTCCACGAAGACGATGCAGGGAGCATTCCGCTTGGCCTGATCGAACAGGTCTCGCACTCGGGAGGCGCCGACACCCACGAACATCTCTACGAACTCGGAGCCACTGATGCTGAAGAAGGGCACACCGGCCTCCCCGGCCACGGCCCTGGACAGCAGCGTCTTCCCCGTGCCCGGAGGACCCACCAGCAGTACCCCCTTGGGGATCCGGGCCCCCAGAGCAGCAAATTTCTCCGGGTACTTCAGGAACTCCACCACCTCCGCCAGTTCCTGCTTGGCCTCTTCGACACCGGCCACGTCACCGAAAGTGATGGTGGGTTTATTGCCCACAAACATCCGCGCCCTGCTCTTACCGAAGGAAAGAGCCTGGTTATTGCTACCCTGAGCCTGACGCATCATAAAGAGTAGAATGGCGCCAAAGAAGATCAGCGGCAGGAAGTTGGCCAGCAACCCGAGCCAGTTGCTCAACTGGGGCGGGCTCTTCACCTCGATCTGCACCGCCTGGATCTGTGCCGGACTATCACCACCGTCCTGCAGCACTTGATAGACGCTGGCGTTGTGCTCCTTGAGAGCCACAGCCTTGGGACGGTCGGAGAAATCCACCGTCAGCTTGTCATCGGTGACCGAGATGGATCGAACCTTGCCCTGCTGCACCGCCGTCACCACCTCGCTGATGGGGATAGTGGCAGGCTCCCGCTCCGAGGGCGGGAACATGGTGATAAACAGGGCTATCACGGCCACCAGAATGATCAGATATACGAAACTGTTACGTAGCCACTTGGTATCCACGCAGCCCCTCCGCCCCAGTCAACAGTCGACTCGAATAGATGCTCGGCTCAACGCCTGATGTTTGCCGGCTGCCAACCGAGGCCACGGTAGTTTGCGACTAACCGGAATCTCCGATTTACGAGAATTATACCATAGCGCACGCCGTCAATTCCGGCTACCGGTCTGCCCCTACTACTTCTCGCCCAGAATCCCGATGAAGGGCAGGTTCCGGTACAGCTCGGCGTAGTCCAGGCCGTAACCCACCACGAACTCATCGGGGATCTGAAAGCCCACGTAATCGGCCGAGATGCCCTCTGGCCTCCCCTTCTCCTTCACCAACAGCGCACACACCTTCACGCTGGCCGGGTTCCTCATGGCCAGGTTGTCCAGGATGTAGCGAAGGGTGAGCCCTGTGTCGATGATGTCCTCGACCACCAGGATGTCGCGACCGTCCACCGCCGCATCCAGATCCTTCAGGATCCGCACCACGCCGCTGCTCTGGGTGCTGGCCCCGTAGCTGGAGACGGCCATGAAGTCCATCTGCAGCGGCAGATCGATGGCCCTGGCCAGATCCACCAGGAACACCACGGCCCCCTTCAGCACCCCCAGCAGCAGCAGGTTTCGTCCTGCGTAATCCTCCCGAAGCTGGCGACCCAACTCCTGGACCCGCTGCTGGATCTCCTCCTGGGTGATCAGCACTCGCTTAAGCTCGTTCGCCATTGAACCCCTTCCCAAATCACAACGTTAGCTGACGTAGGGCAGGGGCTTGTCCCCTGCCGCTCGGCCCTGCAAGCGCGCTGAGCAGCGGGGGATAAACCCTCGTCCTACACCTCATTACTGGTTACCGGCTGGTAATGCAACCGCAGAATCTGGCGGGTATCCGCGGTAACCTTGAAACGCTCGTCGATCCGGTAGCCGACCACCCAGACTATCTGGTCGGGGGTTGCCACCACGGGAATCCGGTCCCGCGCTCCTCGGGGTATCTTCTCGTCCACCATGAAGTCCTGCAGCTTCTTGACCTGATCCATTCCCAGGGGGACGAAGCGATCCCCCGGTCTCCTGCGACGGACCCACAGAACCGGCCCTGCTTTGGCGGCATCGAGACAGGCATCCCACCGGCTTCTTGAGCAATATGCGTTCCGATTCTTCCCCTCGCCTCCGACCTCCAACAACTCCGACTCCAGCACGCCGCCGGCGAGGGTGACGCTGCCGGGCACGGGGAGGGCGACGGGCTCCACGGGTGCGGCCAGATCGCTCGGAGCCGGGGCCGACGGACCAACCAGCCAGAAGGAATTATACCCTTTCTCGAGGTAGAGCTCCCCGGGCAGATCGACCCGGCCGCCCACATCGCCGCGACGGATCACCGCCTCCGCGGCATCCACGTGCAGCCTGCTGAAACCCTCGAGACTGCCGGCCAGCTGCTCCATGGCCCGACGCAACAGCTGCCTCTGGATCGCCGGCCCTACCCTCTTCCAGTCCTCCAGGTCGAACTCCACCCGACCGGGCGACTCGCTGGCCAGCTCAGACCAACTGCGATCCACCACCTGCGACACCACCGCGTACTCATCGGACAGGAGGTCCGCGGCGTTGCGCAACCGATCCCTGACCCCGGGTGCGCGCCGCTCCATCACCGGCAGCAGCTCCGCTCGCACCCAGTTGCGGCGATAGGCCATGTCCAGGTTGGAGGGATCTCTCCGGAAAGCCAGCCCCTGCGCCCGGCAGTAGCCCTCGGTTTCGGCCCTGAACAGCTCCAGGATCGGCCGGACCACCTGGGGCAAGGGCTCTGGGAGAGGCAGCAGCTCCCCGGCCGGCCAGTCCCCCTTCTCCAACCGTGGGCCCAGTTGGCCCGGGCTCATCTGGCGGGACGGCAGGATGCCCCGCAGCCCCGCGAGACCAGCGCCCCGCAGCAGGTTCATCAGCAGGGTCTCCACCGCATCGTCGGCGGTATGGCCCACCGCCACCTGCCGGGCGCCTACCCCTCCGGCCACCGAGGCCAGGAACTGGTACCGGACGTACCGGGCCGCCACCTGCTTGGACAGCCGGTGCCGGGTCCGATAGGCCGGCACGTCGATGGCGGCCACCGTCGAGGGAAGCGACCATCGCTGGGCCAGCTCTCTCACGTAGCCGGCCTCGGCCTCAGCCTCCGCACCCCTGAACATGTGGTTCAAGTGAGCGACGTGGAGGTCGATCTCCAACTCCGTTCGCAGACGCCGAAGGATATCCAGCATACAAACGGAGTCCTGGCCGCCGGAAACTGCCACCACCAGGGTGCCGGGCTGGATCAACTCCCTGGCCTCGGCAAAACGGAGCACCCGGCCCACGAGGACCTCGGGATCCAGATCCACCATCAGACCCTTCTCAATCCTGTCCCGTGAAGAGGGAGAGCCATCGCTGCCAGTTCGGGGTGTCCCGCCGCTGCGGTTCGGGCGTCGGCGTAGGAGGAGTGGGGGTGGACACCAGCGACGGCTCTTCCTTCTGATCCGGCCCCCCCACGATAGTCACGGCCACGTCTCCCGGCCGGACCAGCCCCAGCTGTTCCCGCGCCACCTTCTCCACGTACTGGTCGCTGTGCAGGTAGTCCAACTCCTGGCCGAGCTGACGGTTCTCCTGCTTCAGCTGCTCGATTCGATGCTGGATGGCCCGGGCCTCCTGCCTCATCTCGTAGCCCTGCACGGCCTTCCTCCCGATGATGATCAGCACGAAGATGACTCCGGCTGCGATCAACAGGGGAAGGAGACCGTAGAGAAATGCAGAAATGCGACCTGGTCGACTGGACACCTTCTCCACCCACCCAACAGCAGGATACTAGCCGAGGAAGGGAATGTAGTCAATTCCCCGTCACCCCGTCGCCGCGTCTTCCCGTCGTCCCGCCACCCGGGCCATGCGGCGGCCGATGGCCGGGTGGGTGTAGAGGAGCAGTTCCACCCAACGGGGAGGCCACAGCTCCGACAGATTCTGACGGGCCAGCCGGTAGAGGGCATCGGAGTAGGCCTCCGGCTTGCGGCTCAGCCTTACGGCGAAGGCGTCGGCCTCGGCCTCGTAGCGCCGGGAGATGCCGTTGGCCACGGGCATCATCAGCAGGGAGGCCACTTCGCCCAGAAGGGCCAGCAGCGGCAGGTTGGCCAGCACCGTGATGTCCCCCAGCCCGCTCTGCAGGAAGGCCGGCCTCACCACCCACTGGAGAAGGAAGAGGCCGGCCCAGATCCCAACCACCTCCATCAATAGCCCCTTCCAGATGTCCCCGTGGACGTGGTGCCCCAGTTCGTGGGCCACCACCGTCTCCACCTCGTCGGGGGTGAACTGCTGGAGCATGGTGTCTCCCAGCAGCACCTGCCGGGTTCGCCCGATCCCCGTAAGCGCGGCGTTGGCGGCCACGGTCCGCCGGCTCATGTCGATGGTAGACACCTTGGAGACGTGGGCCCCTGCCCTGTCGGCCAGGGTCTCGATCCGCCGCGCCAGCTCTCGGTCCTCCAGGGGCGAGGCCTTGTAGAAGATCGGGAGCAACAGCACAGGCGCCACGAAGGTGAGCAGCAGGACTATCAGACTCAGGGCGATGGCCAGCACCCACCACCAGGCATCGGACAGGGCCGGTATCGCCAGGTAGAAGGCCTCCATGCCGGCCAGGAAGAAAACGGCTCCCAGAAGGGTCGATTTCACCCAGTCCCCCATCCAGCTGGAGAGACTCTGCCGCGACAGGCCGAAGCGATGCTGCAGACGGAAGCCGCCGTACCAGGACAAGGGAAGGAAGAGGACGGCAGCGATCGCCTGGTAGGCCAGCAGGAACAGCAGCACCAGCAGCCACTGCTGGCCGAGGAAGGAGGCGAAGCCCCTCTCCATGGCCGCCGCCCCCCCCAGGTACCAGAAAAGCAAGGGGAAAAGAAGTCCAGCCACTGTATGCAAGGCGTACAGCCTCAACCGGGCCCGGCTGAAGGCCCTGGCCCTCTCCTGCCAGTCCCCCTCGGGCCCTCCTCGGCCCTCGACCTCCGGACCCTCTCGACCGTTGCCATTCTCGTGTGATATCGTGGGTTCGCTCATTCTCGGCTCCTATGGACGGGCTATCGGATTAGGAAGCAAGCCGCGTGCTCGGTTTAGCAGTTCTTTAACCGCGGCTAGACGTTTTCTTAACATACAACTTGTACCTTGGTGATGTTGTAAGGCTCGATAGGAGGAACTCCAGACCATGAAGGTCGCCATCCCCCTCGGCAAACCACAAAAACGGCTTGGCCTCCCCGTCCTCTCCCGCAAGCAAATCGGCATGCTGGTGGCAGCCGGACTGATCTCGCTTTTCGTTGGCTATACAGGTTATCAGCGTATCACAGCCGGCTCTCAAACCGCACCTGCCCTGCAGACGATAGCTGCTCGTAAGGGCTCCCTGGTCTCCACAGTGAGTTCCACGGGCAGCGTCGTGGCCGTGCGCCAGGCAAAGCTGGGCTTCTCGGCCAGCGGCTCGGCCAGCGGCAAGCTGGTCGAGCTAAACGTCAACTTCGGGGACACCGTCAAGGCCGGTCAGGTCCTCGCCAAGCTCGACCCAGTCCCCTTCCAGGTGAAGGTGGATACGGCCCAGTCGGCCCTCAACAACGCCAAGGCCGACCTCCAGGACTTGACCAGTGGGGCAACTCCCGACGAGCGCGCGGCGGCCCAGGCCGCCTACGACGCCGCCGTCGCCAAGTACAACAGCACCGTCGCCGGCACCACCGCCGCCGACATGGCAGCCGCCCAGGCCTCCGCCGATCAAGCCCAGGCCAACCTCGACCTGGCACAGATGAAGCTGGACCAGCTCCAGAACAACACCTACACCCAGGCCGACTGGGCCGCCGCCCAGGCCTCCGTGGACTCCGCCACCTCCTCCCTCAAGAACGCCCAGGCCAAGCTGGACGATGTCAAGAAGGGTCCCACCCAGGCCGACCTCGCCGCCCAGCAGGCCTCCGTCAACCAGGCCAAGCAGGCCCTCACCACCGCCGAGGACCGCTACCAGATGGCCCAGAACGACAACCTCGCCGACTCCGGCTACTCCAGCGTCTCCGCCGCCCAGCAGGCCTACGGCACCGCCAAGGCCAACTACGATGCCGCCGTCCAGAAGCTCCAGCAGCTGCAGGCCGGCCCCCTCGACACCGACCTCCAGGCGGCCCAGACCTCCGTGGACCAAGCCCAGTCCAGCCTCAAGTCCTCCCAGGCCAAGCTCGACCTGATGAAGCAGGGCCCTCAGCCCACCGACCTGGCCTCCGCCCAGAACAGCGTGCAGCAGGCCAAGGCCACCCTCGCCTCCGCCCAGGCCAAGCTCGACCAGCTGAAGGCCGGCCCTACCGACGCCGACCTGAAGTCGGCCAGGAGCGCCCTCGCCTCCGCCAAGGTCGATCTCGACAGCAAGGTGGGGCCGCCCAAGGATAGTGCCGTGGCAAAGGTCCAGGAGGCGGTGAGACAGGCCCAGGTCAACCTCGAACAGGCCCAGAACGACCTCCAGAACGCCACCCTCGTCGCCCCCTTCGACGGCATCGTCTCCGCCGTCAGCGGCAACGCGGGCGAGATGGTCGGCTCCGCCACCGTGGTGACGCTGGTCGATCCCAACTCCGTCCGCATCGACGGCACCGTGGACGAGACCGACGTCACCAAGATCGTCGTCGGCCAGCAGGCCACGGTGACCTTCGACGCCCTCCCGGGCCAGCAGTTCCAGGGCAAGGTCATTGCCCTCTCGCCCGTCGGCGCCACCACCCAGGGGGTGGTCAGCTACCAGCTGGCCGTGCGCATCGACAACCCGGGCCGGGTGCTGCCGGCAGGCATGAGCGCCGCCATCAGCATCGAAACCGACCGCAAGGACAACGTCCTGCTGGTCCCCAATCGAGCCGTCCGAACCCAGGGCCGGACCAAGGTGGTCGATGTGCTGGCCGGCGAGAATACGGTGACGAAGACGGTGCAGACGGGAGCCTCCAACGACCAGTCCACCGAGATAACCTCCGGGCTGCAGGAGGGGGACCAGGTGGTGATCCCCACCACTACCATCCGAAGCACCATGAGTAGTAACGGTAGGGGCGGACCGGGCGGACCGGTGATGATAAGGTAGGAGTAAAGACGCAACACTCGCGTCTCTGCAGGGTGGCAGGATGATTCAGGTAAATCAGCTAACCAAGGTCTACCAGATGGGCGAGATGGAGGTCCACGCCCTCCGAGGCGTCGACCTGGAGATCGCCGACGGGGAGTTGGTGGCCATCATGGGCCCTTCGGGCTCCGGCAAGTCCACCCTCATGAATATCCTCGGCTGCCTCGACCAGCCCACCAGCGGCTCCTACCTCCTGGACGGCATCGAGGTCAGCTCCATGTCCGACGACCAGCTGGCCGAGATCCGCAACCGCAAGATCGGATTCGTCTTCCAGAGCTTCAACCTGCTGGCCCGCCGCACTGCCCTGGAGCAGGTAGAACTCCCCCTCCTCTACTGCAGGGGCAACCACCGGCGAGAGCGGGCCCAGGAGGCGCTGGCGGCGGTGGGGCTGGCCGACCGGATGGGCCACAAACCCACGGAGATGAGCGGGGGCCAGCAGCAGAGGGTGGCCATAGCGAGGGCCCTCGTCACTAACCCCTCCCTGATCCTGGCCGACGAGCCCACCGGCAACCTGGACACCAGGGCGAGCCAGGAGATCATGTCCATCTTCCTGCAGCTCAACCAGGAGAAGGGCATCAGCGTGGTCTTCGTCACCCACGAGCCCGACATCGCCGCCTACACCCGCCGGGTCATCCACATCCGGGACGGCCAGATCAGCTCCGACGAACGACGGTCTAAAGGCCTGAGGACTCAGGACTCAGGACTGAGTAAGGGAGCCCTACCTCAGTCCTCAGTCCTCAGTCCTCAGCGCTCTGTGCCCGGCTCCTCCGGAGGAAGCCGATGAACCTGAAGGAGAGCTTCCGGGTCGCCCTGGGCAGCCTGGTCGCCAACAAGATGCGCTCCGCCCTCACCATGCTGGGCATCATCATCGGGGTAGGGGCCGTCATCGCCCTCATGTCCGTCGGCAGAGGGGCACAGGCCACGATAACCCAGCAGATTCGCAGCATGGGCACCAACCTGCTATTCATCACCCCGGGCGCCATCCGGGAGGGAGGGGTTCGCCAGGGTGCCGGCACGGCCCCCACCCTCACCTACGAGGATGCCATGGCCATCGCGGAGCCCGGCGTGATCCCCGAGGTGGCCGCGACGGCGCCGGAGATGGGCACTTTCGCCCAGGTGATCGCCGGCAGCAACAACGTCAACAGCCGCGTCACCGGGGTCACGCCGCAGTACGAGGACGTGCGGAATTACCACCCGGCGGAGGGCTCCTTCATCACCAAACAGCAGGTGGACGGCAGATCCGCGGTGGCCGTCCTGGGGAGCAACGTGGCCGTCAACCTGTTCCCGGACCAGGACCCCATCGACCAGCAGGTGAGCCTCGGTTTCGGCAACCGGAGAATTCGGTTCCGGGTAATTGGAGTGCTGGAATCGAAGGGCGCCCAGGCCATGGGGAACCAGGACGACATTATCCTCGTGCCCATCACCACCCTCCAGCAGAGGGCATTTGCCCAGCGGACGGTCCGGGGCGGCCACAACGTCTCCACCATCAACGTCCAGCTGGTCAGTGAGGACCCCCAGGTGATGAACGCCGCCGTCGAGAATATCGGCAACCTGCTGCGGGAGCGACACCACGCCGTAGAGGACGACTTCACCATCCGAAGCCAGGAGGACATGCTGGCCACCGCCAACCAGATCATGGGGGTAATGACCATGCTGCTGGGCTCCATCGCCGGAATCTCCCTGGTGGTGGGCGGCATTGGGATCATGAACATCATGCTGGTGTCGGTAACCGAGCGAACCCGAGAGATCGGCATCCGCAAGGCGGTGGGAGCCAAGAGGAGAGACATCCTGGTGCAGTTCCTGGTGGAATCGGTGGTGGTCAGCGTGGTCGGGGGCGCCATCGGGATCCTGTTGGGGACTGGCCTTTCCGGTCTGATAGGGAGCCTGGACCTCGGAGGCCAGAAGATGCAGACCCTGGTGTCCCCCGATGCCATCCTGCTGGCCTTCGGCGTCTCCACGGCCATCGGGGTCTTCTTCGGGATCTACCCGGCCAGCCGTGCCGCCCGCCTCAACCCCATCGATGCCCTGAGGTACGAGTAGGGGCAAAGCATTTGCCCGCAGGCGAATGCTTCGCCCTCGGCTGCCGCAACCCATGGCAAAGGGCAAAGCATTTGCCCGCAGGCGAATGCTTCGCCCTCGGCTGCCGCAACCCATGGCAAAGGGCGAAGCATTTCGTTGCGACGAAATGCTTCGCCCCTACGTGTGCCCGGCGTCACCCTTCCCGGAAATGTGGTTCCACCGAAGTCGGTATTGTAGTAACGGCTTCAGTCGTCCGTGTCTTCGCTGCCCGGAACGGCCGAAGTCGCTATTGCGAGAGGACTTACCCGTTCACACATAGAACAGGGGCCCGATGACCTGCCATACGATGTCGGCCCAGAAGTGGACCCCCACCGCGGCGACGAGGCCCTCCTTGACGTACCACCTGCCGGCAGCCAGCCCCAGGAGACCGTTGACCAGGAACAGCTCGACCAGCGTGGGGATCGGGATCCCGGCCGGGGTCGATGCCCCCGTCAGCAGCATCAGGCATGGTTCGCAGATAGAGTGACAGTCTAGTGAAGGCAGCCTCTCTAGATCGTCATGCCCGACCTGATCGG
>JAJZQR010000458.1 GCA_021806765.1 Chloroflexota bacterium
CGACGCGGCCATCCAACTGGTCATCGCCCACCGCCACTTGGCCGACAACTCCACCGAGTTCTGGGGCCACCTGTTGGAGGAGGCTCTCCTTGCCGCCTGACCCAGCCCCCTGCGACTTTTCCGCAATCCTGCGTACACTACCAACGGGGGCATTCTTCGCGAGCTGGCACGGATATTGATGGATCGACTCTCAAGATGCATATCGGAGGTAGCGGCGCCATGTCACCATTACCAGGCGGCCACCGACGCCGAATCCCCTTCCCGCCTCTCCTGCCAACCATCTTTGCCCTGGCAGCTCTGGCGGTGGCCCTCAACCTGCAGGCAGAAACCGTCTCAGGCTACGATCCGTGGTGGGTTCAGAACCACCAGCAGACTCAGCTCTGGTCCGGTCCCGATCCCAACGCCGTTTCCTTTGGACCGGTGCCCCAGTGGAGCCACTTCCAGGTGGTGGCACCCCAGAAAGGGACGAGGCTCTACGTCCGCAACCCGGCCAACAACGGCTACGCCTACGTCGACGCGGGCGCAGTGGGACCCAGCCCTCCCCCACCCGTTTCCCCAGCCGTGCTGCCCGCCGCGCCCCCCCAGCCGCTGCGCCAGGCTCCCAAGCTGCCCGCCGGCTTTCAGGGGTGGTGGGTGTCCAACTTCCAGGAGACCGAGCTGTGGTCCGGGCCCGAGGCCGGCTCGACCAGCCTGGGCAAGCTTCCGCAGTTCCGCCGATTCCTGGTGGTGGAACCCCAGAACGGCGATCGGCTGAAGGTCTGGAACCCGGAGAAGGACCAGGTGGGCTTCCTGGAGGTCGGGGCGGCCGGACCATCCGGCCCCTCGATCTGGGTGCAGGCCCAGCAGGCCAGGGTGACCAGACAGGCCAACCTGTCCGGGCGGTCGGTAGGGAACAAGAGCTTCGTCCGGAACCTGCCGGTCTACGACGACGAGACCGAGCTGCGACAGCTACCCAACAACACGCCCCTGATCGTGCGAGAGGCCGTGACGGCGGCCGACGGGTCGGAGTGGTACACCGTCGGCGACGACGAGTACGTCCGCGCCGGCGAGGTGAGGTTACCCCGGCCGCCGCTGAACGTCCTGCCCGGCCGCTGGATCGACGCCGACCTGAGCGAGCCGGCCCTGGTGACCGCCTACGACGGGAACCAGGTCGTCTACACCGCCATGGCCATCAAGGGCTTTGCGGCCACGCCGACGCTGCGCGGGATCTTCCAGATCCTGCGGCGGGTGTCCGATGAGACCATGGACAGCGAGACCATCGGGATCCCCAGGGATTCGCCGGGGGGGTACCTGCTCAAGCACGTGCTGTACACTCAGTACTTCACCGGCGATGGGGCCTCGCTCCATTACAACTACTGGTTGGGGACCTTCGGCTACGCCGGCAGCCACGGTTGCCTGGGACTGAACCTCGAGGACTCCAGGTGGCTCTGGGACTGGGCCTCCGTCGGAACGCCCGTCGTCATCAGGTGAGACTCCGGGGCCAGCAGCACCTCAACCGCCGCGAACATGGCGTCCAGGTCCAGGTAAAGGATCCAGCGTTCGGACAAGCAGCGGGCCTCCACTGACTTGATCGATTCTCGTGCAACTTGCCAGGTGCAAGACCGCCCCTACCTGGTAGATAATGGCCTATCACTCAAGGAGAGCACCATGCAGGAACGGGGCAATCTAGGACCGCGCTACTCTTCAGCCCTCCGACCGCGGACGCGACCTCGTGCCCGGATTCTTCCGTCCCTTCGGCTCACCAGGCGCGAGCTGCTGATCGTCGGCCTCGCGGTGGTCGCCATCGGGGCAGCGCTGATATTCAATCCCGGCTCCAAGACGGCCAGATTCCCCTCCCCCATCGCCTTCTCGGCGCCGGGAGCGGGGGCTGCAGCCGCTCGGCCGGGGTCCGCGGGAGCTCCCCAGGCCCCGACCCCGACCCCCACGCCCTCCGCGATTCGTCCCCTGGCGGCTCCCACGGCGGCACCGGTGGCCGCAGCGGCGCCGGCCCCGACGCGGAAGCCCGGCACCCCGGATCCCGATCCCTCCACCGACCACGTCGTAGTGGTGGACGGGGATTCCGGCATGATCCTGTTCCAACGAAACGCCTTCGATCCGGTAGCTCCGGCCAGCCTCACCAAGATCATGACGGCGATCCTGGGGATCGAGTACGGCAACCTCTCCGAGCACGTCCAGGTGGACGTCGACGCCCGCACCCTCTCGGACAGCACGGTGATGGGTCTGGAGCCGTGGTTCGACATCACCGTCCAGGACCTGCTGTACGGCCTCATGCTGCCCTCGGGAAACGACGCCGCCCTGGCGATCGGCCGCTACGTCTCGGGCAGCGACGAGGCCTTCGTGAGGCTGATGAACCAGAAGGCCTCCTGGCTGGGATTGAGAGCCAGCCATTTCGCCAACCCTCACGGACTCGACGATCCCGATCACTACTCCTCTCCCTACGACATGGTGGCGATGGCCCGATACGGCATGCAGTACCCCACCTTCCGCAAGCTGGCAGCGGCCAAACGATACGACATCCGGGAAAGCAACATCTCCTACACCATCGAGAACCTCAACCCTATCCTTGGGACCTATCCCGGCGCGGATGGTATCAAGATAGGCTACACTGAGAACGCCGGCCGCGCCATGGTCGCCACCGCCGTCCGAAACGGCCATAGGGTCTACGTAGCCTTCATGAAGAGCAAGGCCGGCCTGGTAACGGAGACCACGGACCTGCTGGACTGGGCCTTCAACTCCTTCACCTGGCCTCAGAAGAACGAGAACACTAATGGGAACTAAGTGAGACCTGGTCACAAATGCTTGGTCATGAATAGCAGACCGCGCCGGAGGACAATCCGGCGCGGCGGTCCCGTACCATATGGTTACCACACCCTAGCACGGAGACAACCATAT
>JAJZQR010000459.1 GCA_021806765.1 Chloroflexota bacterium
GCAGGTCTCTCCAGGAGATAGCCGGGGTTATGGAGAAGGCCATACCCGAGGCCCGAGTGCGGGTGGTGGGGCAGATCGCCGACGCCGAAGCCTCCACCCTTGGAAAGGTGAGGGTGCTGGTCGGACTGGTCGCGGCCCTGGTCCTCCTGGCCTCGGGGCTCGCCGTTGCCAGCACCATGGCTGCGAGCGTCATGGAGCGCACCCGGGAGATCGGGCTGATGAAGGCCCTGGGCGCGGGCAGCCCCCGAATAGCCCTGGTCTTCCTCGCCGAGGCCGCCGTCATCGCGCTTCTGGGTGGCGCCCCGGGCTATCTCCTCGGGGTCGGTCTCACGCAGGTGATCGGGCGGGCGGTCTTCGGGAGCGGGATGACGCCGAGCCCGCTCGCCATACCCCTTACCCTGATCGCCGTGCTGGCGGTTTGCCTGCTGGCGAGCATCCTGCCCATTCGCCGGGCCCTTCTGGTGGACCCGGCAATGACCCTTCGCGGCGAATGAGACCAGCCATCAGCCGTCAGCAGTCAGCATTCAGCGGCAGGTTGATAGCTGATAGCCGAAGGCGAAGGCTGAAAGCTGATGGCTGAAAGCTGATGGCTGATCGCTGACAGCTATGAGTTGAGAGGTGAACAGATGAGCGATCTCGTGGTGGAGGCCCAAGACCTCACAAAAGCGTACGACTCCGGAACCCGCGCCCTGGACGGAGTGAACCTGGAGGTGGCAGCCGGAGAGTGGGTGGCCGTGATGGGCCCCTCGGGCTCCGGAAAGACCACCCTGTTAAACCTTCTTTCCTGTCTGGATAAGCCGTCGGGCGGCACCCTGCTGATCGACGGGGTAGACGTAGCGGGCCTGGATGGCAGATCCGTCACCCATTTCCGGCGGGAGAAGGTGGGCCTGGTATTCCAGCAGTTTCACCTGGTTCCCTACCTCACGGCCCTGGAAAACGTCATGCTCGCCCAGTATTTCCACAGTCTCGTGGACGAGGACGAGGCGAAAGAAGCCCTCAGGCGAGTGGGCCTGGGTGAACGTCTCACCCACCTTCCGTCCCAACTGTCCGGTGGCGAGCAGCAGAGGGTGTGCATCGCCAGGGCCCTCATCAACCAGCCAAAGCTTATCCTAGCCGACGAGCCGACGGGGAACCTGGATCAGAGGAACGAGGAGCTGGTGATGGAGATCTTCAGGGAGCTTCACATCGCCGGCCATACCCTGGTGATGGTGACCCACGACCCGGATATCGGCTCCGCCGCCGATAGGGTGGTGAGGCTCGACCACGGCCGGGTAGTGGCCGAAGTGGTGGCCGAAGAGACAGCAAGCTGGCGATCTCCGGCTCTTTCGACCGTCTGGTAGCCAGCGGGGCAAAGAGCGGGATGACAAACTTGCCGAGGGCCAGGCAGCAAGCAGGCCCCCCGACTTCGCGCTGGTTGACGACGACCGACAGCGAGTGCTGATCAAGGACGACAAGTTCACCGCCGAGCAGTTGCTGTCGGAGTTGCACCGGCTCCTGCGGTAGGCGAGACGGAGAGCCCGACCACGTCGCTCGCGGAACGCTGAACGGTAGACGCGGCCCGGCTCGTGGCGGCGGGGCGCCGAAGACCTCCGGCGCTTCTGCCTCTTCTGGTGGCCGGTGATCCACAGGTATCAACCAAGTTCCCCGCGCCCCGATTCGTCACCGGCCCGTCACCACCTGGACTCCGCTGAGCCGACTGCCGTACTCCTCGTCGATGGCCCCACCTCCCATGGATCTGGTGGGCAGATCAGGCTCGCCAGCAGGGGATTACCGAACACCCCGTCCGGCGAGTCCGCGGCGACGACCCTACCCTCGCTCATCACTACCACGATGTCGGCCCAGTGGCGAGCCAGCGCAAGATCGTGGGTGGACATCAGGACCGTCTTGCCCCGATCCACCAGCCCCTGCAGCACACTCAGAACCTGGCGTCGCATCCAGGGATCCAGGTTGCCCAGCACCTCGTCCACCACCAGGACCTGGGGGTCCATCGCAAGCACCCCGCCAACGCTACCCTTGTCTTCTGCCCGCCGCTCAGGGCATGGACGGGACGATCCAGGAGGTCGGAGATCTCGCAGATGTCGGCGGCGACCTGGACCCTGCGCCTCACTTCCGGCTCGCTCAGGCCGAGGTTCAGCGGCCCGAAGCTGATATCCTGGGCCACGCTGGCGCTGAAGAGCTGGTCCTCCGCGTTCTGGAACACGATCCCGACCCGCCGGCGAAGCTCGATCAGGGAACCGCGGTCGTAGCTCACGGGCCGTCCGTCCAGCCGCACGACGCCCGAGTCGGGCCTCAGGACCCCATTGCAGTGCAGAAAGAGCGTGGACTTGCCGCACCCGTTGCGGCCGACTACGACGACCTTGCAGCCCAGGCGGAGGCTGAGGGAGGCCCCGCTGAGGGCCTGGGCATGCTGGCCCGGGTACCTGTAATGGAGGTTCTCTAGATCCAGGATCGCATTCATGTCACGCTCCAGGTCCACAGCATTGCACCCAACAGGATCGCCCCCGCGCAGTACACTATCGGGTCGGTTCGATAGATAGCCGGAAGCACCCTCAGCTCCCCACCGTAGCCCCGGCTCTCGAGGGCCGTCTGAAGTCTCTTGCTGCGACGATACGCATCGAGAAAGAGCTGCCCGCCGAGCATGCCGGCGCTCGCCATGCCCCTGCGAAAGTTGACGTAGCCGAGCCGGCTCTCCTGGGCCGTGTGCATACGAGCGGCGGTATCCAGAAGGGTGAAGACGAACCGGTACACGACGACCATGAGATCTATCAAGAGGGGCGGCACCCGGAGCCGCCGCATTACCTCCATCAGGTCGACGGGCGGGGTGGTGAGCGCAAGGAAGTTCATGGCCGACGCCCCGCCCAGGGCGCGGGCCACCAGGCGC
>JAJZQR010000110.1 GCA_021806765.1 Chloroflexota bacterium
GAGTCCCCAGCCGAACGGCCCGGACAGCGATCGTCGTAGAGACGGAAGCAGCGGGAGAGGATATCCAGGGCCTGCTCCGTCTCCCGCACGTTCCTGAACGGGCCGAAGTAGCGGGCATCGTCGTAATGAAGCTCCCTCGTGACCACCAGCCGCGGGTAGGGGCCGCTTTCTTCCAACTTGATGAAGGGGAAGTCCTGGTAGCTCCTCAGCAGGACATTGAAGGGAGGCTGGTGCAGCTTGATGAGACGCGACTCCTCCAGCAGCGCCTCCAACTCCGAGCCCAGATGGAGATGCTCGATGGTCTCCACCTGCGCAAGCAACCGCTTCGTCTTGCTGGGAACGCGACCGGTGAAGTAGGAGGCCAGCCTGCGGCGGAGGGAGACCGCCTTGCCCACGTACAGCACCCGCCCCGAGGCTGAGTGCATTATGTAAACGCCGGGGGCATCGGGGAGGGAACGGGCCCGCTCCGCCAGGACCGCTCCTCGAGCCACCCGATCCCCCGTCCCGGTGATGGCCTTGGACGCCTCCCTCTGCCGTCCGGAGGCCATCAGCGCCATCAACTGGGCGTCGCTCTCCACCCCCCGCTCCCTGCATACTGCCAGCAGCCGCAGCAGCACCTCCGCCGTGGCCTCCGCATCGCCCGAGGCCCGGTGGCGATCCGCGACGCAGATCCCCAGATGCTGGGTCACCGCGTCGAGGTTGGCGCGAGGGAGGCCCGGGAGCAACCGGCGGGCCATCTTGCAGGTGTCCATCACAGGGTTGTGGAGGCTGCGGTGGCCGTGGCAGTAGAGCCCATAGTTCAGGAAGGAGAGGTCGAAGGGGGCGTTGTGGGCCACCAGCACCGACTCCCCCAGGAACTCCAGCAGGGCGGGGATGATCTCTCCGAAGGTGGGGGCATCCCGCACCATGGCGTCGGTGATGCCGGTCATGGTCTGTATGAAGGGGGGGATCGGCCTGCCGGGGTTGACCAGGGTGGTGAAGCGATCCGTGACCCTTCCCCCCTCGACCCGCAGGCAGCAGACCTCCGTTATCCCGTTGCCCTGGGGCTTCAGGCCGGTGGTCTCCAGGTCTACGACGGCGTAGGTGAGCGCACCCAGGGGAACGGGCCGGCAGGCCATCCTGCCGGTGGTATCTGCCTCCAAGGGCGTCCAACCTCTGCGGTTCGGGGGTTCCAACGGGAGACCCGTTTCTAGGACGGCTCAGACGTGGCAAAGGGACTAGCACACCAGAGTGCAGTCTAGGGCGGTGGAGGGCAGCCGGTCAAGGAACGGCCGGCGGGGTCGCCCCAACCCGCCCCACCCGGCGAGGGGCCGATCACCCGGCCACGGGCAGCGTGAAGCTGAAGGTGCTCCCCTTGCCGGCCTCGCTCTCCACCCAGATCCGCCCACCGTGGGCCTCCACCAGCCCCTTGGTGACGTAGAGGCCCAGCCCCAACCCGCCCTCGCGCTCCCGGGCAGCCTCGGTTCGGTAGTACCGTCGGAAGAGGTTGACCACTTCCTCGGGATCCATGCCCTGGCCCCGGTCGGATACCGCGGTGACCACCTGCTCGCCGCGCCTGACCATGGTCACCACGACCTCCGTTTCCGGTGCCGAGTACTTCAGCGCATTGCTGAGGAGGTTCGTCAGTATCCGCTCCAGTCGATCCGGGTCCGCCAGGACCAGGAGGTCCTCCTCCGGAGACACCACCCGGATGCGCTCCATCCACTCAGGTTCCACCATCCGGTCCTTGAGGTCCAGGGTAAAGGAGGGCAGGTGCACCGGATTCAGAGTCAACTTCACCTGCCCCGATTCCAGCCGGGCAGCCTCAGCCAACTCCTGGATCATGGCGTTCATCCGTCGAGCGCTGATGAGGATCGCCTCCACCGAGCGGCGCTCCACGCCCCTCAGCCCGGCCCTGTCCAGCATCCTGCCCAGCAGTTGAGCGTGGCCCTGGACGGACGTCAGCGGATTGCGCAGATCATGGGAAACCGCACGGAGGAGATCCTCTCGCTGCTCCTGAAGTCGATGCAACTCGGTAATGTCGGTCAAGGTCACCACCGCCCCCGTGATCCTGCCATCGGAGGCCGAGATCGGGGCCGCAGCGGCGGAAACCCACAGCTTCTCGCCGCCGGCGGGATGGAGGATCATCACATAGCTCTGCACCGTCTCTCCCCGCATCGCCCGCGAGGTGGGAGTTTCCTCCAGGGGAAGGGGCTTGCCCTCGGCGGTTTCCATGCGCAGGAGGTCGATCCGTTCCTCCACGGGCAGCCTGTATTCCGCCAGGGAGAAGCCCAGCATCCTCTCGGCAGCCGCATTCATGCGGAGGGGCTCCGACCTTGGCCCAAAGATGATGACCCCGTCGGCCATGGAGGTGATGATGCTGTCCAGCTCCGCCGCTCGGCTCTCCGCCTCCTCGGCCAGTTCCCGCTGCCGAAGACCGGCCACGGCCAACTCCACATTGGCAGCCCTCGACTCCGCCAGCAGCCGCTCGCGCTCCTCCTCGGCGGCCTTCCGCTCCGTGATATCCTCCTTCACGGCGACGAAGTGGGTGATCGCACCCTCCGAGTTGACGATGGGCGAGATCGATGCGGCCTCCCAGTAGAGTTCCCCGTTCTTCTTCCTGTTGAGAAGTTCACCTCGCCATTCGCGGCCGGCGGTGATGGCTTCCCACATCCCCCTGTACACCTCGGCGGGGGTTTGCCCCGACTTGACGATCCTCGGGTTCTTCCCCATGGCCTCCTCGAAGCTGTATCCGGTGAGTCCGGTGAACTTGGGGTTCACGTACTCGATACTGCCCCTGGTGTCGGTGATCACCACCGTGGCCGGGCTTTGCTCGACGGCCCGCGACAGCTTGCGCAGTGCCTCCTCCGTCCGCTGGTGCTGGCCGATCTCGTTCTCCAACTGCTCCGTCCGCTCGGCGACCCGGCGCTCCAGCCCCTCGTTGAGCCGCTTGATCTCCAGGTAGGGTTTCTCGAGGCCCCGCTGGACGATGCCGAGATACACCAGGTAGTAGGCCAGCAGCTTGAACAGGTGGCCGACCAGGTTCATCACCCCGTACACGTCGGTGTACAGGGTGAAGCTGAGTTCAGACAGGATGCTAGCCACCATGGCAGCGACCATCAGCAGGTAGGTCGAACGGTCGATCTCGTCTCGACGCGAGCGTAGATGCCAGATGGCGCCCAGCACAATCAGGGAGACGAGGTACTCGCTGGCGATCTTGAAGGGTGTCAGCCCCTGGCCGGGGATGAAGCAGGCCGGAAAGACCCCGAACACCATGATCGAGGCGATCAATCCGGCGGAGACCAGACCATAGCCCACGAGGACCACCCGCTGCGAGAAACGGCGTCCGATGAAGAAGGGCGCCAGGAAGAGGGAAACGGCAACTACGAAGCGCCCGGCTATCCAGAGCTGAGTGGCCGGGTCGGGACCGTAGCCCGGGAAGACGCCCATCCCCTCGTAGGTCATGGTATGGAGGAAATCCAGGACGGCCACAAACAGGTAGGCGTTGCCCAGGAACAGCAGGAAGTCGTCGCGGGAGTGCTGGTAGGTTCTGGTGCCAACCACGTAGATGAGGACGGCGACCAGGATGGCGAAGCCCTCGACCAGGGAGTGGAACAGGAGGTAGTTGCTCTGGGCAAGGGCGACCGAGGCCGAGACTATGAGCAGTCCCAACCCGGCGGCCCGAGGGGTGGGTATCAAGTCCACGGGCTTCTCGATAGCCTTCACAGTCACCTACCCAGGGAGCCTTGCCGGCCCACGCAGTTCGAGCTGTCTGCTCAGCAGCTGGATATTATAGCAGCGCACCTCCTGTGAACAGGAGCATGGAGGCAGGGGCGAACCGGACTTGCCCCTGCCCCCTCGACCTCCAGAGGGGATCGTGCGATCACCTCCTCAGCAGCGAGGAAACATCGTCCAACCCCTCTACCCGGGAGATCGCCCGCAGGGTCGACTCCACCTCCTCCGACGACAGGCTGGTGGATGCCAGATCGCGGAACTTGTCCTCCAACTCCTGCTGGGTAGGCGGGTTCTCGGGATCGCCCTTGCGGAAATCGACCCTGTGGCTGTAGCTCTGGCCGCTCCGAGTGGTTATCTGGACGATGGCAGGGCGCTTGGCCGGGGCGATGGCGCTCAGCTCCGGGTCGGGCTCCACCTTCACCCGCCGCACCAGCGACACCATCTCAGGGTCCTCGACCCACTCCTGGGCGAACTCGGCCCTACCGATCCGGCCGAAGCGAAGGGTCGCGGCGACGCAGTAGGGGATGCTGAACTTGGCCTGATAGGTGGTTTCCGGGCTCGGGTTGCCCGCGATGTTGTGGGCCACGGAGTAGGTGCGCACCAGGACGCTTTCGACCTCCTCGGGCTTCACCCCGTGGCTCCGCACTATGGCCAGAACGCAGTCGATGGCAGGATGGGTGTGTCCGCAGGAAGGATAGGCCTTGAAGGTGGTATCGGCCACGTTGTAGTGCTGGCCCAGGGTGGGCAGCACTTTGTCGAAGCTCCAGTCCGTCGAGGTGGCGTTGCAGAAGCCCTTCTCCCCTTCCAGGATGCGGGTGGCGCCGTTGAAGCCCTTCTTCGCCAGCAACGCTGCCAGGAGACCGTTGCTGGCGGCCTTGGCGGTGTGGAGCGGCTTGGCCATCATCTGGCCGTCCTCCAGGAACTGCCAGAGCCCCGACGCCTGGGTGCCGGCGTTGCCCAGGGCCCAGCTCATCTGCTCCTCACTCAGCCCCAGCAGGTTGCCGGCTGCCGCGGCGGCCCCGAAGGTGCCGGCCGTGCCGGTGATGTGCCAGTACTGGTAGTGGGAGGGCATGATGGCCTCCCCGATGCGGGTCCCCACCTCGTACCCAGCCACTATTCCGGCGATCAGACTCTTGCCGTCGGCGTGGGACTTCTCCGCCGCCGCCAAAGCCGCCGCTATGGTCGGAGAGCCCGGGTGGTAGATCGCGTTCTTGTAGATGTCGTCGTATTCACCGACGTGGCTCGTGGCACCGTTGACCAGGGCGGCATTGAGGGCGGAACTCCGCGCACCAAACCCGATCAAGGTAGCCTCCGGGGCACCGCCCTCTTCGACCACCAGGTCGTGTACCATCTGGCCGGCGCCGGTGGCTACTCCGGCGTACGCGTTGCCCAGCCAATCCAGGAGCACCCTATGGGCGGCAATCCTGGCTTCCTCGGTTAGGCTATCGTAGGTAAGCCCCGCCGCGAAGCGGGCGAAGGTGGCTGTTATCACTCCTGTCCTCCCTCTACGTTCCGCAGAGAAGTCGACTGCAAGGAACAAGGATTACTAAGCAGTTGGCCTGAGATCGCGTGCACAATCCGTCGTCATGCCCGCGAAGGCGGGCATCCAGGGTCTTCTCCGCACGGTAGTGTCCTGGACCCCCGCTTTCGCGGGGGTGACGAAGTGTAGACTATCTGGGGCCAACTGCTTAGTTCGTCGCGGATGAGTGTGAAACCGGCCGGGAGGTCTAGCTTGCAGTAGGGCGGGTTGTCTCAACCCGCCCGTCCCCTCCCCGCCCATGGTGACGGCGGGGTTGAGACAACCCCGCCTACTAGAAGTAAGTGGATCACACGTTACCGCGAAGAGCCGAATCACTGCCGGAAGACCTCGGGGTTGACGGGGTGCGCGGGGCGCTCGCCCCTGAGTGCCTGGATCACGGCGTCGGCCGCCAGGAACGGCGCCCGGCTGCGATACTCGGCGGTTCCCGCCGCGGCGTGGGGGGTGAGGAGAACGTTGGGCAGGCCCCGCAGGGGGCTCTCCCCCAGAGGCTCCTGCTCGTGCACGTCCAGACCCGCTCCGGCGATCCGCTTCTCCTTGATGGCCTGATAGAGCGCCTCGCTATCCACTACACCCCCTCTAGAGGTGTTGATCAGTATGGCAGTGGGCTTCATCAGGGCCAACCGCTCCGCGTTGATCAGATGGTAGCTGTTCTCGTCCAGGAAGCAGTGCAGGGAGACGAAGTCGCTCTCTCGGAGAAGCTGCTCGAGCGGCACGTAGGTCACCCCGTGCGCCTCTGCAAATTGCTCGTCCCGAACCACGTCGTGGGCCAGAAGCCTCATCTCGAAGGCTCGCGCTCGCTGGGCCACCTCCTTCCCGATAGTCCCCAGCCCCACAATCCCCAGGGTCTTCCCCGCCAACTCCAGGCCATCGTAGGATTTCCAGCCGCCCTTCTGCACCTCATCCAGGTTTTGCAGCAGCTTACGACTGCAGGCCAGCATCAGAGTGAAAGCAAACTCCGCCACGGCGTGGCGGTTGGCACCGGGCAGGATGCAGACAGGGATACGTCTGGCCGTCGCCGCCTTCACGTCTACGGTGTTGTAGCCCACGCCCGTGCGCGCTATAACCTTCAGCTTCTCGGCAGATTCGATGACTCGAGCCGACAGGGGATCGCTGCTGCAAATGATGGCGTCCACCCCCTGAAGGGCGGCGATCATCTCCTCCTCGGAGTGACACTGTTTGAACGTCGGCTCCAGGCCCGCGTTGCGAAGATAGCCGTCTACCTCGCAGCCAGGTCGCAGGAAATGGGAAGTGATCAACACGCGGGGACTACTCATCCCGGTCTCCTCCACATATATCGAGTACGAACTGCACACCGAGGTGGGATGGGCCTACCGCCCGCGGTTCATCTCGCACCTCCCCAGGGGCAGTCTGGACGTTCCATGGAAGACGTAGGGCAGGGACTCCCCCTGCCCTACGTCTAGAGCAACGTGCCCCGGTCAGCCGGACAGGCCGTGCCCGCCGGCAACTTCGGCTTTACTTCTTCTTCGACTCGTCGATGATCGGCTTCAAGACGGAGTCCACCTGATCCCAGTAGGCTCCCAACTGGGTCGCATCCATGTAGCGTAGATCGAGTCCCTGTTCGTCCATCTTCGCTATGTGCTCCGGGTTCGACATCGCCTTCTTGATTGCAGCGGACAGGATGTCGGTGATCTCCTTAGGGGTGCCGGCAGGCACGGAGAAGGCACGAGCGGTGGCCGCATCGACCTTGTATCCCTGCTCGTCGGCCGTCGGGACGTCCGGCAGGAACTTGGATTTGCTCTTGTCGAACACGGCGAGTACCCGCAGGTCGCCGCTCTTCACGCCTGGCACCAACTCACCCACGGTATTGCCCTCGGCATCCACGTGGCCGCCCAGCAGGGCTGCCCGCTGCTGCCCACCGTTGTCGAAGGGCACAAAGCCGAACTGCGTGCCGGTGTTCTTCTGCAGCGCAAGGAAGCCTATGTGGGTGGCGCTCATGATCCCGCTGGTGGATATGGTCACCTTGCCCGGATTGGCCTTGGCGGCATCCATCAGATCCTTGAAGGTCTTATACTTGCTGTCCTTGGCCACGGCCACAGCGATGGGATCGACGACGTGCATCGCCAGAGGCTGCAGATCCTTGCGGGCAAAGGCAGCCTGGCGGTCGGAGTCCAGATAGATGGCATTGGTGGCGGGCAGGTTGGTCATGCCGAAGGTGTAGCCGTCCGGCTTGGCCTTGGCCAGCTCCGTGATGCCGACCTGGGAGCCGCCGCCCGTCTTGTTGACCACTTCGATCGAGGTCCCGAGATCCTTCTCCATCAGGCTGGTCAGCAGCCGAGCCCCAACGTCGCTACCGCCGCCGGCGCCCCACGGAATGATGAGGGTAATCGCCTTGCCCTTTTGCGGGTAGTCCACCTTCTTGGCAGCCGGCGCCGCAGTGGGCTGGGCTGCGGCCGGTGCCGCTGCCTTGGTTGGCTCCGCTGCTTTCGGTGCCGCGGGAGCGCTTGTTGAGGCCGGGGCAGGGGCAGCTTGACTGCATCCCACCGCCACCAGCCCCGCCACGGCAACCACCGTGGCCAGGGAAACCAGTCGACGTTTCATCCTTTCCTCCCAGAGCTGTTTTATTTTCCAACGCGACAGACGCGTCTATCGCTCCATGAGTAGCCGAAACCTCAGATCTCTGCGTCCTCGCCCCGGACTGCATCGGTGCCAAAAGGCAGGGAGCGCATCGCCGAAGAGAGTAGGATCAGAACCGCCAATCCCAGCAACACGGCAGAGATTGGTCGAGTGACGAAGACGGACATGTCCCCCTGGGACATGACCATGGACTGTCGCATCGCAAGCTCCATCATCGGTCCCAGTATGAAGGTCAGAGCGACGGGGGCCAGCGGGAATTCCAGCTTCTTGAACAGATAGCCCAGCAGTCCGAACAGGGTGAGCATCTTCACGTCGAAAGCGCTGCCGTTCACGCTGTAGGAGCCCACGAGGGTGAAGGCCAGAATGATCGCAAACAGGATGGAATAGGGTATCTTGAGGATCTGGACCCACATCCCAATCAGCGGCAGGTTCAGGATGAGCAGGATCACGTTGCCGATGTACATGCTGGCGATCACCGCCCACACCAGGTCCGGGTGGTCCCTGAACAGCAGGGGACCCGGCACCAATCCGTTCATGATGAAGGCGCCCATCAGGACCGCGATGGTCGGCGAGCCGGGGATGCCCATGGTGAAGAGGGGGATGAGGGCGGCGTTGGCGTGAGAGTTGTTCGCCGTCTCCGGCCCGGCCACACCCTCGATTACCCCTGTGCCGAACTTCTCCGGGTACTTGGATACCTTCCTCTCCAGGATGTAGGACATGAAGGAGGAGATGGATCCCGTCATTCCGGGGATGAGGCCCAGGAAGAAACCGAGGAACGTGCCCCGGGTTATGGGCCAGACTGAGTCCTTCACCTCCTTACGGGTCAGAACCAGGGAGGTCACCTTGGCGTCCATCACCTGGCGGACCTCCGTCTCGGCGTTTAACAGGATGTCGCTCACACCGAAGAAGCCCATGATCACCGACACGAACTCGAGACCGCTCAGCAACTCGGCCTGGCCATAGGTGAAGCGAGGCATCCCCTGGACCGGGTCCATCCCTACCAGGCCCAGCACCAGCCCGAACACTCCCATCATCAGCGCCTTGATCACCGACTTGCCCGCCAACCCCATGAGGAGGGAGAGGCCGAGCACCATCAGGGAGAAGAACTCCGGGGGGCCGAAGTTCAGCGCGGCGCGGGCCAGCGGGGGTGCAGCCACCACCAACCCGATGGTGGCAACCGTGCCCCCGATAAAGGAGCCGATGGCGGCGACGCTGAGGGCCGCCCCGGCACGACCCCTCAGTGCCATCTGATGGCCGTCCAGGCAGGTCACCACCGACGAGGCCTCGCCGGGGACGTTCATCAACACGCTGGTAATCGTGCCGCCGTACATGGCCCCGTAGTAGATGGCTGCCAGCATGATGATGGCGCTGGTCGCGGGCAACTGGAAGGTGAGGGGTATGAGCAGCGCCGTCCCCGCGGCGGGGCCAACTCCGGGCAGCACCCCGATCAGAGTCCCCATCAGGCAGCCGATCAAGGCAAAGAGCAGGTTCTGGGGGCTCAGCGCAATGGAGAAGCCCATCATCAGATTCCCGAAATCACCCATCCCACTACCCCTACAGCCCTAAGTTCTGGAGGAACGCGATGGTGGAGGCGGGCAACTCCACATCCAGGAAGTGCTTGAAAACGTAGTAGACTCCGAAGCTGCCCAGCACTGCGACGACCAGGGTCACGATGGGGTTCTGCCGGCCGAGGGCCGTGAGAAGGAACACCAGGAAGACCAGCATCGTAATCTGGAAGCCGACATCGTCCACCACCCATCCGAAGAGAGCCATCGCCACCAGAATAGAGAGGATTCGGATCGCTCCCCGACGGTCGGGAATGAAGCCCGCCTCCATACTGCCTGCGGGGCGAGTCGAGACCTGGATCAGCCAGACGATGGACAGTGCA
The DNA here is from genome assembly GCA_021806765.1 of Chloroflexota bacterium. The sequence continues at coordinate 9,738 of JAJZQR010000110.1, forward strand.
GCAAGCACGACACCCAACCAGAAGGGAAAGAAGCCCGGTCCCGGGCCTACGTCGACGTAGTACTTCATCTGACGGGACGCGAAGATCAGATACAGGCTAAAGGCCAGAAAGGCAAGACTGGCTATCTGATACACCCGTCGCATGTGGTCACCTCTCTCGCTAGAATCGTCTCTGTGTCCTCTACACCCACGTCCTGTTTTCCGCTCAGCCCAACTCTCTGGGATCTGTGATCACTCCCTTTAGCGCTGTGGCAGCGGCAACTGCGGGGCTGGAGAGATAGATGTTGCCTTCCGGATTCCCCATCCGACCCCGGAAGTTGCGGTTCTGGGTGGCCAGGGCGTTCTCGCCGTTGGCCAGCGCCCCCATGTGGGCCCCATAGCAGGCTGCGCAGCCGGGGACACCCACCGATCCTCCCGCGTCGACGATGTCGAGCAGATATCCCCTCGCCATCGCCTCCCGCAGAACGGTACTCGAGGGTGGAACCACGATCAGCCGTGTGCTGGGGTGAACCTTTCTACCCTTCAGGATCCTCGCCACCACTTCCAGGTCGTCCAGCCGCCCGTTGGTGCATGTGCCGATGAAGACCTGGTGGATGCGTGTGCCCTTCACCTCGGAGACAGGGTGCACGTTGTCCGGCTGGTGCGGGCAGGCGACCAGGGGCTCCAGCGCCCCCAGGTCGATCTCGATGGTGCTCTCGTAATCCGCACCGGCATCCAGGGGAATCGGGCGCCATTGCTCTCCCCTGCCGTATCGAACCATCCATTCCCGGGTCTGCTCGTCCGAAGGGAACAGTCCCACCTTGGCTCCCATCTCAACGGCCATATTGGCCATGGTCGCCCGCTCAGAGACGGTGAGCCGCGGTACCGCCTCTCCGGTGAACTCCAGCGCCTTGTAGGTGGCGCCATCGACACCCAACCGGCGCTCCAACTCCAACACGGCATCCTTCGGGTACACCCATTCCGGAAAATGCCCCAGGAGCCGCACCTCTATGCTCTCGGGCACCCGCAGCCAACTCTTGCCGGTGCCCAGCGCCACCGCTATGTCGGAGGCCCCCATGCCGGTGCCGAAGCTGCACAGCGCCCCCGCGGTACAGGTGTGGGAGTCGGTTCCCAGGGTTACGCCCCCCGGCACCGCCAGACCCTCCAGAATGATCTGGTGGCAGACACCGGCACCGACATCGTAGAGTCGCATCCCCTGCTCCGCCGCCGTCTCGCGCAGGAAGCTGTGCTCCTCGCTCAACTCCATCCTGGGGCTGGGAGCCGCGTGGTCCAGAAAGACGAAAGAGCGCTCAGGGCGGGCTACCCGCGCCAACCCCATGTCCGCCATCTCGCGGAAGCAGAGCGGACCGCCGGCGTCATGGACGAAGACCAGGTCGACGTCGGTGATGATCACCTCTCCCGCCTTGACGGCGGAGCCGACCTTGGCACTGAGTATCTTCTCGGAAAGTGTCTGAGCCACGCTGTCCCCCACCAATCAGGATCTTGACTCCGGGCTCGAGCCCTGGCTTTCGGTCAGAACGTCGAAGCTACCGTACTTACGTATGAAGGGCTTGACCCCGCCCTCGCTCAGGATGCGCAACATCGCCGGCGATAGCCCTACCACAGCTATCGTCTCTCCAGTGGTCTCATCGACCAGGAAAGAGTCCTTCAGGGAGACCCGAAGGGTGTCCCCATCGGCGATACGACCGGTATCGCACAGCAGCACCGGCAGCCCAAGGTTTATGGCGTTGCGGAAGAAGATCCGGGCGCAGGACCTGGCAATCACCGCCGCGACGCCGTTCAGCTTCAGCACCAGAGGCGCGTGCTCCCGGCTCGATCCCATCCCAAAGTTCTTGCCGGCCACCACGAAGTCCCCCGGCCTCACCCGCTCCGTGAAGGTCGAGTCGGCATCCTCCATGGCATGCTTCGCCAGAGCCGGCAGATCCTTGCGCAGATACAGGTAGCGGCCGGGAGTGATCAAGTCTGTAGAGATATCGTCACCGAACTTGAAGGCTCTGCCCTTCACCTCGGTATCTCTGGCCTGGTCCACTGTCACCGGAACACCTCCACTTCTCTTCGGTCGATGTGCAGTGTCCAATACGGCGGAGGCTAGCGTTCCGCCAGGATGGCTCTGATGTAGGGAGGGGCCCTGTGCCCCTCCGCCTGACGCGCGATGGCAGGACCGGGCGGCAGGACAGAGCGCCCTGCCCTACATCTCAAAACCACTGTGTCGGCTAATTCCGTGCGAACTTCTGAAAGGAGTGGCTGCCGGAGGGGACGCCACCTCTCTTGACGCCGAAGGTCTCGGTGACCTCTGCCACGTAGATGTCGCCGTGGGAGTCCACGCCGATCCCATGGGGGGCGATGAAGTTGCCAAGAGCCGTCCTGTCCCCTGTATGCCCGAACCGAGCCAGCACCTTCCCGTCCTGGGCCAGGACGCTCACCCTGCCCGGCTTATCCTCGGTGATGGGGCCGTGGACGAAGGACTTCTGGCCGACTATCCACCACAGCTCGGAGACGTAGATCAGCCCGTCCCTATCCATGGCGAGGCCCGTGGGGCGCTGGACGTGGGTCCACTGATCCAGGAACTCCCCCGTGGGGCTGAAGAACTGGATGCGATCGTTCTCCCTGTCAGCCACCATGACGCGGCCATCGGGCATTACCCAGATGTCGTGGGGCAGATGGAACTGTCCCGGGCCGATGCCGGGCTCGCCCCAGGACTGGATCAGCTGCCCATCGGCGGAGAAGCGGTGCACCCGAGCATTGCCGTAGCCGTCACAAACGTAGATGTCGCCGTTGGGGGCGAGGGCGGCGCCGGTGGGCCGGTTGAAAGGACCACCACCGTGGGTGATGCTGGCAAGCCCCTTCTCCTTGACGTAGCCGGTGTCCGAGGCGACGCCGGGGGTGCCCAGGGTCATCAGCAGCTCCCCGTTCGGGGTGAACTTCCGGATGGTGTGGTTGCCGTCGTCGGCGGCGTAGACGGAGCCGTCGGGGCCGAACTTGATGCAGTGGGTGCGGGGGGTGAAGATGCCCTCGCCCCAGGAGGTGACGAAGGTCCCGTCTCGTTCGTAGACGATCACCCTGGCGTCCATGCGGGTGATGACGTAGACGCGGTCGTTGGCGTCGATGCCGGCACCGACGCAGTCCAGATGCTTGAAGCCCTCGGGTAGCTGCTCCCAGTTCTCGACGAGGGTGTAGCTGAGTTCTCCTGACAAGATACGCACCTCCCTGTGCTTTATGAGATGTCTGCTCCTCCGGTTCCAGGAGATTAAAGCCAGTAGCGGCCGGTCGCCCCTGACCGGCCACGCCTTTGTGCGACCGCGCGGGGTCGCGGGCGACCCCTCGCTACTGGACCACCCTCTTGGAACTGGAGTTAGACCCGATTAACTCTGAAGTAGTTCAACATCCCACCGGCCAGGTACACCTCGATCTGTCTAGGGGTCAGAGCGTGCCTCACCGGGAGTTCAGTACCCCTGGTGACGTTCCTGATCACCAGGTCGCGTCCCCGGGACAGCTGCGACCGGACGTCGGCCAACTCCAGCAGATCGCCCTGCTCGATCCGATCGTAATCGGCCTCGTCGGCGAAAGTCAGCGGCAGGATGGCCACGTTGATCAGGTTGGAGTGATGAATGCGAGCGAAGGACTTGGCCAGCACTGCCTGGACGCCCAGGTAAGCGGGGAGCAGCGCGGCGTGCTCGCGACTGGAGCCCTGTCCGTAGTTTGAGCCGCCCACCACGATGGACGACCCTGCCTCCTTCGCCCGGGCAGGGAAGCTGCTATCGACCCGCTCGAAGACGTACTCGGCCGAGGCCGGAACGTTGGAGCGCAGCGGGCCCAGCTTTGCCCCCGAGGGGATGATGTCGTCGGTGCTGATGTTGTCGCCGGTCTTCAGCAGGACCGGAGCGCGCAGGCTCTCAGCTGGCGCAGTAGATCGCGGCAGCGGCTTGATATTGGGCCCCCGCCGGATCTCGACCTGCTCCGGGTCCTCGGCCGGACGCAGGATCATGCCGTCGTCCGCCGCGAACCGCTCGGGCAGTTCTATCCGGGGAGCCTCCCCCAGGCAGCGAGGGTCGGTGACCCGGCCTGTTACGGCTATGGCCGCGGCCACCTGCGGGCTGCACAGGTAGACCTGGTCCGGGTTGGTGCCGGAGCGGCCCGGGAAGTTGCGGTTGAAGCTACGAACGGAAACGGCGCCGGTAGCTGGAGCCTGGCCGGTACCGTTACAGGGTCCGCAGCTGCACTCCAGGATGCGGGCGCCCGAGGCGATCAGGTCCGTCAAGGCACCCGACTCCGAGATCATCTGCAACACCTGGCGGGAACCCGGGGTCACGGTGAAGCTGACGCCGGGATGGACCTTCTTCCCTTTCAAGATGGCCGCTACCGTCATCAGGTCGGCATAGGAGGAGTTGGTGCAGGAGCCGACGCACACCTGGTCGACCTGGATGCCCTCCACCTCCCTCACGGGCACGACCTTGTCCGGACTGCTGGGGCAAGCCATCAGCGGTTCCAGGGTGCTCAGATCCACCTCTATCGTCTCGTCGTAGCCAACGTCGGGATCGGCAGCCAGAGCTTTCCAGACCCCTTCACGGCCCTGGGCCTTGAGGAAGGAGTGAACCGATTCGTCGCTGGGGAAGAGGCTGGTGGTGGCGCCCAACTCCGTCCCCATGTTGCAGACGGTGGCTCGCTGGGGGACGGTAAGGGAGGCGACGCCTTCCCCTGTGTACTCGAAGATGCGTCCCACCCCGCCCTTTACGCCGAGTCTGCGCAGCAGTTCCAGGATCAGGTCCTTGCTGGCCACCCAGGGCGGCAGCTTCCCTTTCATAACAACCTGGACCACCTTCGGCATCTTCAGGTAGTAGGGGCCGCCGCCCATCGCCACAGCCACGTCCAGTCCCCCGGCGCCGATGGCCAGCATCCCCACAGCCCCGCAGGTAGGGGTGTGGCTGTCGCTTCCCAGGAGGGTCTCGCCGGGCTCGCTGAACCTCTCCAGGTGGACCTGATGGCAGATGCCGTTGCCCGGGCGGGAGAAGAGAAGCCCGTACTTGGCCGCCATAGTCTGGAGGAAGGGATGGTCGTCGCTGTTCTCGAAGCCCACCTGCAGCAGGCTGTGATCCACGTAGCAGAGCGATAGCCTGGTCTTCACCCGGGGGATATCCATGGCTTCGAACTGAAGCAGCGCCATGGTGCCCAGGGCGTCGTGGATGAGGGTTTGATCGATCCGAAGAGCGATCTCCTCTCCGACCCTCATCTGGCCCTCGACCAGATGCTGCTGGATCACCTTCTGCGCCAGGTTCAATCCCATTTTCCACTTCTCCCAGTGAGATATGGATGGCCGAATGGATGAATTGGAAAGATCGGTTGGAAAGGGAGACTACAGGCGGGCGTACGCCCTCACGATCTCGTCGGCCGCCCGGCGCGCCTCGGCTGCCAGCTCCTGGGCCCGCTCCGCTGTCATGCGGCTGACCGGCCCCGCGATGGTCACGGCAGCGATAGTGCCCTCTCCGGCCACAGTAACAGGGGCCGCCACCGAGGCAACTCCCACAGCCCGCTCCTCCATGCTGACGGCGAAACCCATCTGCCGCGCCTCCTCGATCCTGGCGCACAGCTCCTGCCTTGACAGCGTCTCTCCGCTGACCAGCCTCGCCTCCTGAACGTGGTCGAGCAGCTGCTCCAACTCCTCCTGCGGCATCGCGGCGGCTAGAACCCGTCCCGATGCCCCAAGATGAAGGGGCAGCCGCTGCCCGATCTGAAGGGAGTAGCGGAGGGGATGCGGGCTGTTGACTCGCTGGATCACGACCCTGTCGAAGCCCTGCCTGACGAACAGCGACGAGGTCTCCCCGGAGATCAGCGTCAACTGCTCGAGGACCGGCCGAGCCATCGCGGGGAGGCTGTTCTCCCCAAGAAAGGCGTAGGCCAGCGGCGCGACGGCGGCCCCAACCCGGTAGCGGCCGTGCATCCTTTGGACGAATCCCCGGCGCTCCAGGACAGAGAGCAGCCGCTGGGCCGTCGCCTTGTGAATGCCCGTCGCGCGGGAGAGTTCGCTGAGCCCCATGGAAGGGCCGGCTTTCTCCAACGCCATTAGAAGATCGAGAGCGCGCTCCAGGGAACTCACGCCGAGGCCTCCAGAGGGGTAATGCGCAGGAACGATACACCGTCTTACTATATGAGACATCGTATCGGAATACGATTATAGGAGCCTACCCGGGCGCTGTCAACTACTTCGGCGGGGGGAGGCTCCGCGGGA
>JAJZQR010000460.1 GCA_021806765.1 Chloroflexota bacterium
CACCAATAAAGGGTGCGGCTACACTCGTAGCCAACGGCTATCGGTCAGTCCAGCAGACCGCTGATCAGGGCGGCGTACTTGTCCTGAAGGACTCGAGCCTGGTCAAGGGACGTAGACTCAGTGATGACGTGGAAGATCGGACGATCCGGGTCCGGGAGGATCAGAACCCACTCCTCGCCCAGGTCTATCCTGACCCCATCGATCTGCTTCGACTGGCCGTCCCGATACTGTTCGTGGAGGATTCGCATAATCCTACCCTTGCGCTCCCACGGGCAGGAGACCTTGGTGGAGGACATGTAGTAGGGCGGCAGGGAGTTCACCACATCGTCCAAGGTTGCGGCAGCTCGGGCCAGCAGGCCTGTCATCTGTGCTATGGCGAACATGCCGTCGAAGCCCGGATGGAAGGATGGGAAGATGAAGCCTCCGTTCCCGTCGCCCAGCATTGCCACCTTCTCACGGGCGGCGACCTCCATCATGGAGTGGGGGTTCACCCTGGTCCGGACGACACGCCCCCCGTGTCTGGCAGCCACCTCGTCGATCACCCTGGAGGCCGAGACGGGGACGGCCACGACCGCGCCGGGCTTCGACCGGAACACCAGGTCGGCCATGACGGCGAGGGCAGTCATAGCGGGCAGGATCTGTCCCCGGCCGGTCACCAGCGAGACTCTCTCTCCTCCCTGATCGAGGCGAACGCCCATGGTCGCCCCCAAGGCGGCAGAAATGGAGGCGCACTGGGCAAGAGCCACCTCGTGCTCCTCGGGCGATGCCGGGGGGCGTGCGTCCTCTGCCGAGGCGTTCAGAGCCACCACCCGAGCGCCCGCGCGCCGGAGGATCGGGGAGAGAATGGTGGAGGAGATGGAGTTGCTGTAGTCCACCACGAGGTTGAAGTCTGCCGGTGCAACCGGGAGGGAAGCCTTGCCCAGAGCAGCGACGAAACCCTCCGTGTAGCTCTCCGGCACCGTGGGCTGGTAGTAGATCAATCCGACCTCGTCCAGGTAGACCCTGCGGAAGTCCTCGCGGAAGAAGGTGTTCTCGATCTTCCGCTCGGTGACCTTGCTGATGTCCATGCCGTTCTGGTCGAAGAACTTGATGTCCACAACCCGGCTGTCGAAGGGAGAGAGCCGGACGTCGATGCCCGCCTGGGCCTCGGAGATGCGGGTGATGTAGCGGGCCACCGGTATGGGAACCGAGGCCAGGTCGGCCACGTTGACCCCGGCCGAAGGGAGTCCCGAGATGATGGCCCGCTTGATCATTCTGGGAGTGCGGTTCGGGTCCCTGTTCACGGTGACCACCGTGCCCTTGGGGAGGGTTGCCCCGAAGGCGGCGCCCAGTTTGGCGGCGAACTCGGGCGTCAGGTCGATGTTCACGAGGCCCGTTACTCCATAGCGGCCGAAGAGAACCCTCCGGCCCTGGGCACCCCATATAATGCTGGTTGCCACCGTGGCACCGGTCTCGATTTCCTTGTTGGGCCAGATCTTCACGTTGGGTTGGATGATCGCGCTGTCACGGATGACGGTGTTGTCGCCGATGACGGCCCCCTCGAAGATCACGGCCTTGCTCTCGACGTGACACTGCTTCCCTACGATGGCGCCGTGGAGTTCCACTCGCTCCCCGAGGTAGCTGTTGTTCCAGATGACGCTGCGCACGACGTGGCAGCGGCTGTCCACCACGGCATACTCGCCGATCACGCTGGGGCCGTGGACAACTGCGCCGCTCTTGATCTTCGCCTCGCGGCCCACACAGACCGGGCCATAGAGTTGGGCGTCCGGCGCAACCTCGGCGCCCTCCTCGATCCAGACACCGCTTCCGATGTGCTTGCCCGGCAGAGGGATGGCCACTTTCCCAGCCAGGAGGTCTGCGTTGGCCCGAATGTACTCCTGCAGGTTGCCTACGTCGCACCAGTAGCCCGGGGCGATGAATCCGTAAAGGGGATCGCCCTTCTTGAGCATCATGGGGAACAGTTCCTGGCTGAAGTCGAAGGGCTTGTTCGGCTCGAAGTATTCGAGGATTTCCGGTTCCAGTACGTAGATACCGGTGTTCACCGTGTCGCTGAAAACTTCACCCCAACTGGGCTTCTCCAGGAACTGCACGATCTCGCCGTCTTCCCTGGTGATTATTACGCCATACTCCAGGGGGTTGGGCACACGGTAGAGGGTCAAGGTAGCCAGGGCTTTCCTCTCCCGGTGGAAGTCCACGATTTGAGTAAGATCAAAATCGGTGAGCGCGTCGGCGCTGATGACGACGAAGGTATCGGTGAGGTGCTTCTGGGCCAGCTTGACGCTGCCCGCGGTTCCAAGGGGGGTCTCTTCGACCGAGTAGACGATCTTCATTCCCAACTGGCTGCCGTCTCCGAAGTAGTCCTGGATCATGGAAGCCAGGTACTGAACGGTAACCACCACCTCGGTAATGCCGTGTCGCTTGAGGAGATCCAGGTTGTGCTGCATCACCGGCTTGGTGGCAATCGGCACCATGGGTTTCGGACGGCCCAAAGTGAGAGGTCTGAGTCTGGAGCCCTCGCCTCCGGCCATGACTACTGCCTTCATCTTCGTCTCCTCTTCGGCACGCTGGCGGATTCCCCCGGGGGAATCCGCCGCTTCAGGGTGATTCGCGGGCGTCGACCGGAAGCGTACGGAGGCGGCTTGCTTCCGCACCAGACTACCCGTCGAACGAGGCTCGCGCCAGATGATCTCCGTACCTCCATTCTACTCAAAGGCCACGGGCAGCAGCAAGAAAATGGGGAGGGGACTGAAATTGCACCATAAGGGAGCGTCTTGGCGACGGCCGCAGGAAGGAATCCTTTGTAGGGGTGGGGCACCCCATCGTCATTCCCGCTCCCGCAGCCCATCGTCATTCCCGCGAAAGCGGGAATCC
>JAJZQR010000111.1 GCA_021806765.1 Chloroflexota bacterium
GAATATTGAGTCCGATGATACGTTCCTAAGGCTCTTCGCTCCGGGAATGCTGGATGTTCTTGCCATGGAGCATCCCTGGGATAGGGTTCAGATCATTCGTAGTGCACCTGGCGGGGGCAAGACATCGCTCATGCGCCTCTTCACTCCTAATGTACTGCTCACGCTTCATGCTTATCAGGCGAGCGAAGAATGCAAGGACTTGTATCAGCGTATGCAGGAGCTTGGGGCCATAGGAAACGAGGGTCCGAGTCTATTGGGCGTGATGCTTTCTTGTGCTAGGAACTATGCAACTTTAGCTGACTTGGATCTTGATCCGGGCCGCAAGCAGCGCCTCCTGTACAGTCTTCTGAATGCTAGGATCATCCTGGCCACCTTGCGTTCAGCGTTGGCCTTAAGAAGACTCGAGTACCCTGGCGACCTTCATAGGCTTGTTCTGAATTTGTCGCAGGATGATGAAAGCTTACCTGGCCTCCATCCGCCCTGCAACGGTATGGAGCTGTACGACTGGGCTAGGGAGTTGGAGTCCACGGTCTATGACGCAATCGACAGTTTTAGTACAGCATCGGTTGAGACATACCCGGGGCATGATACGTTGCTGAGCTTGATGCTTCTGAGAGCTGACCGCATGCAGATTGACGGATCACCGGTTGCTGAGCGGATAGTCGTGATGCTGGACGATGTTCACAAGCTGACACGCGAGCAGCGGCAGCGCTTGATTCAGACCATTGTCGACATGCGGGGTCCTGTTGGCACATGGATCTCCGAACGCTTTGAAGCTCTCAGCACGGATGAGATGTTATCATCCGGCGCTCTCGAAGGTCGGGATTACGAGAAGGTTATCCCCTTGGAGAAGTACTGGTACGACAATAGTCGGAGCAAGCGCTTTGAGAATCTCGTTCTAAACATAGCGGACAGGAGGGCCCGCTCCGCACCTGATGTCGAGATAGGCTCGTTCCTGTCCAGCCTGCAGTCATCTTTGGACGGGCCTGAGTGGCAACCTAGGCTCGCACACGCGGCCGCTACAGTCTCAGGCCGGGTGAGAGTGGTGGCAGAATCCTGGCCGATGTTCCGGGCTTGGGTTGCCGATCGTGATGCAATGGCTGGGACCCTTCGTGAACAAGCCATTGCCTGGCGGATGCTTGAAATCATCATGGAACGTGAGATGAGGAAGGCGCAGGCAAGATTTGACTTCGTAACATTGACTTCTGAAGAGCTCGAAGACCAGGGTGACTCCGCTGTGAAGTCCGCAGCCGAGCTCTTCCTCTCGGAGGAGTTCGGACTGCCGTACTACTACGGCCCAACGCGGCTCGCAGCAATTGCCTCTTCCAACATACAGCAGTTCCTTTGGCTGGCTGGGGAACAGTTTGAAGAAGTCCTCTCGGCTGCGCTGATTAAGAAGCCGACAGACGTATCGCCAGATCGTCAAGAGGCCATTCTGAAGAGAGCCGCTAAGAGCAGATGGGACGACGTCCCGAGGCGGATGCGCGATGGCCGGGAAGCAATGGCGTTTCTCGACTCAATCGGCCACTTCGCCCGGTGGTCAACGCACCAGCCTAACGCTCCGTATGCGCCAGGCGTCACGGGCATCGCGATTTCGATGGCTGATCGGGACCGACTGCGGGACCAGAGGTACTTGGAGGTGTCGCCAGACCGCGCCAGGGTGGCGGCCATCCTTGCTTCGGCACTAGCGCACAATCTGCTTGAGCCAGTCTTGGACCACAAGTGCAAAGGCGAACGCTGGATGGTGCTGTACCTCAATCGCCTGCTATGTGTGCAGTTCCATCTTCCGCTGCACTATGGAGGATGGAGGGAGAAAAGCCTGGGAGAGTTGGAGAAGTGGCTCCAACACGGTTTCAGCCCGCCTGCGAGGGGAGTGACGTTGCTTTGACGGACAGAAACCTGCTAGGACAAGTGCGTTGGCAGGACTATGTACTGGAGCATGGGGAGGGCCTGCGAAGGTTCTGGGAGCACCATCTCGCCGAGCGTGATCGGGATGTACTCTTCATACTCGGCAGGGGCTTTGACCCCAGAATGTGTCTTGGCCTTGAGGGTTTCATCGGAGCTGGCGGCAGAGGCAAGAGAGATCTTCTCGCCATTGAGTTTCCTGAGGGGGCATCGTCGCCGTCCAAGAAGCACAGCGCACAGGTGAGCGCGAATTGGGCAAGGCTTCAGGGCTTGGTTCAGGGAAAGGGGTCCGTCACATCCCCGCATGTGAAGATGTGGTCTGACGACGGACGCAGGATTGGCTCGCGAAGCGCAGCCGCCTTGTTTAGGGCCCCGTCGGACTTCGCGGATTACACAGACATTATCATTGACATCAGTGCTACGCCGCGCAGCATATATTTCCCCCTGGTGGGAAAAACTCTGCATCTGCTCGATCAGCTTCAACGGTCCCAGCCTTCAGCAATTCCGAACCTGTTTGTGCTGGTTTCCGAGAATCCCCTTCTAGACAGCCAGATCCGAGAGGACGGGCCGGACGATACGGCGGATTACATTTACCCATTCGAGGGAGGGCTCGGCATGGAGGCAACGGCCGAGTACCCGCGTATCTGGGCCCCGCTCCTAGGTGAGGGCCAGCTCGTCCAGCTGGAACGTATCTACGATCTTGTTGGGCCTGATGAGATCTCCCCGGTGCTGCCCTCACCGTCCCTGAACCCTCGCCGGGGAGATGATCTCATCCTGGACTATCACGAACTGCTTTTCGATCGGCTGAGGATCGATCCTCGAAACTTCATTTACGCGTCTGAGAGGAACCCATTCGAAGTCTACAGACAAGTGAGAAGGACCATTTTGCACTACAGGGAGGCACTGCTACCGTTGGGAGGCTGCAAAGCTGTGGTGTCTGCCCATTCGTCAAAGCTGATGTCTGTCGGTGCACTGCTGGTTGCCTACGAACTGAAACAGAAGAGGGTAGATGTTGGCGTCGCGCATGTGGAGTCTGATGGCCATGTCATGAGTGATGACGCCCAGGAGCCTTCTCATTGGACACAGAGTGATGTCTTCGGATTATGGATCTCAGGGGAATGCTATGAGTCTTGATCACATGTTTGACCTATCTTCAAGAGATCCCGTCATAGTTGGGATGGGCCTAATCGCTCTTGATGCCGTCATCAGCGAGCGCGATGAACAGTCCATGCGATTGTGGGCGGGAGGGACGTGCGGCAATGTGCTTGCCATCCTGAGCTACCTAGGATGGACAGCATATCCCGTGGCTCGATTGAACGGTGATACAGCTTCGAAGTACGTTTCTGAGGACCTGGATCGCTGGGGGGTGCGCCGAGATTTTGCGAGCTTGCAGCCGGGAAGTCGCACACCCGTCGTGGTGCAGCGAATCCGCCGGAATGCTGATGGGAAGGTCTTTCACAAGTTCTCGCGAAGATGTCCGGTCTGTGGGAGTTGGCTGCCAGGTTACACACCTGTACCGGCATCTCATGTGGAAGGGATCTTTGAACAGGTTGGCAGCCTGAAGGTTTTCTTCTTTGACCGAGCGTCAAGTGGCGCCCTTGCTCTTGCTAAGGCAAGTGCTGACAAGGGCGCCATTGTTTTTTTTGAGCCATCCAGCATGGGGAATCCCCGGCTTTTTAGAGAAGCTGTCACAGTTTCTCACGTGCTCAAGTACTCAGAAGAAAGAATGGCACAGTCCAATGATGTCTTATCCACCGCTGGCCCACTTCTGAGAATCGAAACCTTAGGCAGTGAAGGCCTTCGCTATCAGGCTAGTCTTCCAGGACGTGGAACCACCGAATGGAAGCACCTTGACGCATATGCGATGCCTCAGGTTAGAGATGCCTCCGGTGCAGGTGACTGGCTCACAGCAGGGATTATCCATCGCCTTGGTCAGATGGCTCTTGAAGGGTTTCAGAGCTCAACGCCTGCACAGCTGGAGGAAGGGTTACGTTTCGGCCAAGCGTTGGCTGCTTGGAACTGCGGTTTTGAGGGCGCGCGTGGTGGGATGTACGCCCCAGACTATGCTAGAAACAAGAAGACGTTTCACGCTGCAATAGACAGTATTATCTCAGGACACAGCTTGGTGGTTCCAGCATTGAATCACCTCGCTATAGAAAGTAAACAGGTATTCCAATCCATTTGCCCAACCTGTGGAGACAAGAGTCGGTCCACCATCAATCCCGCCCCCATTGTCCAAGAGGCTGATTTCAATGATGCACTAAGTAGCTACTGCGGGGGTGCTCTCCGTGGTAGCAGATGAGATGCCAGGCGCCGGCAACCAAGATTTCGTTCATCTCCACGTCCACTCGGAGTACTCCCTACTGGACGGACTGGGGAAGATCAAGGACCTGGTAGCCAGGGCCAGGGAGTTGGGCATGCCCGCCCTGGCCCTCACCGACCACGGCACCATGTACGGGGTGATCGAGTTCTACCAGGCGGCGAAGGCCGCCGGGATCAAGCCGATCATCGGCCTCGAGACCTACGTGGCCCACCGCAGCATGTTCGACAAGGACGCCGAGGATAAGTCCTCCAGCCACCTCTTGCTGCTGGCCAAGGACTTCACCGGCTACCAGTCGCTGGTGAAGCTGGCCAGCGCCGCCCAGATGGACGGCTTCTACTACAAGCCCCGCATAGACAGGGACCTCCTGGAGAAGTACCACGACGGGTTGATCATCTCCGCCGCCTGCCCCTCGGGCGAGGTGGCCCGGGCTATCCTGCGAGACGACCCGGAGGCCGCCGCGAAGGTGGCGGGTTACTACCGCGACCTGGTGGGCCAGGAGAACTACTACCTCGAGATCCAGGACCACGGCCTGGCCGACCAGCCGAAGATCAACAAGGGGATGCTGGAGCTGAGCCGGCGGATGGGCATTCCCGTCGTCGCCACCAACGACGTCCACTACGTGCGCCAGGAGCACGCCGAGGCGCAGGAGATCCTGCTCTGCATCCAAACCAACACCACACTGGACGATCCCAACCGGATGCGGTTGGAGACCCCGAACTTCTACCTCCGCAGCGCCCAGGAGATGGCCGCCGTCTTCGGTGAGGTGCCCGAGGCCCTCGCCAACACCCTTCGGGTGGCGGAGCAGTGCGACCTCCAGTTCGACTTCAACCGGGTTATCCTGCCGGAGCTGGACTTCATCCCGGAGGCGATGACCCCCATCGAGTATCTGGCCAAACTGTGCTGGAAGGGGTTGTACGAGCGCTACCCCAGCGTCACCGACGAGATCAAGCACCGGCTGGAGTACGAGCTGTCGGTCATCGACAAGACCGGCTTCCCCAAGTACATCCTGCTGGTCTACGACTACGTCAGTTGGGCCCGGAAGCACGGCATCTTCTGCCAGCCCAGGGGCTCGGCCGCCGGCAGCATCGTCCTCTACTGCCTCAACGTGGCCGACGTGGATCCCCTGGAGTACGACCTGACCTTCGAGCGGTTCCTGAACCCCGACCGCGCCCAGATGCCCGATATCGACATGGACTTCCAGGACGATCGCCGGAACGAGGTGATCGACTACGTCACCCGCAAGTACGGCGCCGACCGGGTGAGCCAGATCGTCACCTTTGGGCGGCTGGCCGCGCGGGCCGCCATCAGGGACGTGGGCCGGGCCATGGGGCTGCCGCTGCCGGAGGTGGACAAGGTCGCCAAGCTGGTGCCCACCCTTCCGGTTGGGATGACCATCGACAAGGCGATGGAGGAGAACCCCGACCTCCGGCAGATGTATGGCACCGAGGCCCACATCAAGCGGTTGATCGATGCCGCCAAGAGCATCGAGGGGGTCGCCCGCCACGCCTCCACCCACGCCGCCGGCGTCGTTGTGTCCCGGGATCCCCTCACCGAGATAGTGCCGATCCAGAAGGCCACCAAGGGCGAGGAGTTGGTGATGGCCCAGTACTCCATGAAGATGCTGGAGAAGGTGGGCCTGCTCAAGATGGACTTCCTGGGGTTGAACAACCTCACCATCGTGGCCAACACCCTGAAGCTGGTGGCCGAGACCCGGGCCAAGGAGATCGACCTGGCCACCATACCCCTGGACGACCAGGCTGCCTTCAAGATGCTGTCGGACGGTGAGACCACCGGCATCTTCCAGCTGGAGGGCACCGGGATGCGCCGGTGGGTCCGAGAGCTGAAACCCAGCACCGTCCGGCACCTGATGGCTATCGTGGCCCTCTACCGCCCCGGTCCCATGGCCTACATCCCCGCCTACATCGCTCGCAAAGAGGGCCGGGAGAAGATCGAGTACATCCACCCGAAGCTGGAGCCGATCCTCCGGGAGACCTACGGGGTCATCGTCTACCAGGACCAGGTCATCAAGAGCGTGGTGGCCGTGGCCGGCTTCTCCATGGGGCAGGCCGACATCCTGCGCAACGCCATGAGCAAGAAGATCAAGGACGTCATGGCGAAGCAGAAGGACCTCTTCATCGAGGGGGCCCAGAAGAACGGCATCGCCGAGGCGGGCGCCCAGGCGATTTGGGAGCAGATTGAGCCCTTCGCCGGGTACGCCTTCAACAAGGCCCACGCCGCCTGCTACGCCATGCTGGCCTACCAGACGGCCTACCTGAAGACCCACTTCTCCGTGGAGTACATGACGGCCCTCTGCACCTCCTACGTGTCCGATACCGACAAGATCGCGCTCACCCTGGGCGAGTGCCGCCGGATGGGGATCCAGGTGCTGCCCCCCGACATCAACCGGAGCCAGCTTCAGTTCAGCGTCGAGCCGCTGCCCGCCGCGGGGAGCCCACTCAAACCCACCAACGGCTCCTCCAAGGGTCAGCTGGCGATGCGCTTCGGCCTGATAGGGGTGAAGAACGTGGGCGAGGGGGCCATCGAGAGCATGATCGCCGAGCGGGAGAAGAACGGCCCCTTCCGCTCCCTGGCCGAGTTCTGCAAGCGGGTCGACATGCGGAGCCTCAACAAGAGGGTGGTGGAAAGCCTGATCAAGTGCGGCGCCATGGACGGCTTCGGCTAGCGGGCGGATCTGTTGAAAGGGCTGGACCAAACCCTGGAGGTGGCCCAGCAGGAGCAGCGAGCCCAGGAGGTCGGCCAGATCACCATGTTCGACAGCATGTTCGACGCCCTCGCTGCCCCCGTCGCTCCCCGGGCGCCCGCTGCGGCGACGAGCTCCGCTCCCCCAGCCACCCTGAAGGAACAGCTGGCCTGGGAGAAGGAGGTGTTGGGCATCTACATCTCCAGCCACCCCTTCCAGCACGCCGCCGCCTGGCTGCAAAGCCGGGTGACTGCCAACAGCGGCCAGATCGGCGAGGATCTGGAGGGCAAGAAGGTGGTGGTGGCCGGGGTCATAGCCGGCGTCAAGGCGCTGACCACCAAGAAGGGGGACCGGATGGCTGCCGTCCAGATCGAGGATCTTCACGGGAGCCTGGAGGTGGTCGTTTTCCCGAAGAGCTACGAGAAGACGCGAAGTCTATGGCAGCCCGACGCCGTGGTGGTGGTCGAGGGGAAGGTGGACGCCAAGGACGACCGGAAGAAGGTGCTGTGCGAGAAGGCGGAGCTGTTCGTGGTGCCCGAGGGCACGCCCCCGCCGATGGTGGAACTTCCGGCCGCGGGTTACGATGGGGATGCCCCGGCCGGCTTCGGGCCCGAGGAGTTCCCCGGCGAGGAGCCGGGGTACCAGTGGGAGGAGCTGGCGGAGGAGGCTCCGATCCTTGGCACTGGCAGCCGTAGTGTTGCCGCAGATGCCGTCAGCCCTCACCCCGACCCTCTCCCAAGGGGAGAGGGGGTTATAGTGTTGGTGGCCGGCGTGCCTGCCGGCCCGACGGCCTCGTCGGTGGGCGAGGAGGACACCGCCTACGCCGTCGCAGCAACCGGTGCGACAGCCCTCCCCCCGACACTCTCCCAAGGGGAGCCCGTATCGCCTCTCCCTTTGGGAGAGGCCGCCCGAAGGGCGGGTGAGGGCTCGGACGTTGCCGGCCAAATGGCCCAGTCGGGTGCAAGCGGGGTTCACAGCAGCAACGGCAACGGCCACCGTGGGAACGGCAATGGCAACGGCGACGGCTCCAGGGCCGCCCAGAACGGCCAGACCAACGGACGGAAGCCCTGCCACCTTCGGATCTTACTGCCGCGACGGGGGACCGACGAGCAGGACGTCGATCTGCTCCGGCGGGTGTACCAGGCACTGTCGGCCTGGCACGGGGAGGACAGTTACGAGCTGTGCGTCGAGACCGGCGGCGGCCGCGCCGTCCTGGAGAGTCCCGACGCCAGGACGGCGCTGAACCCCGAGTTGGAGGCGGATCTGAAGGAGATCCTCGGCCCCGACTGCCTGACCGTCTGCGATGTTGGCTGACTATCACCTCCACTCGCACGTTTCCCACGATGGGAGGGGGAGGATCGAGGAGCACGCCCGGCGAGCGTCGGAGATCGGTCTCGCCGAGCTGTGTTTCACCGAGCACCTCGATTTCTACCCCTCCGAGGACGGCCTCTCCTGCTCGACGATCCCGTCGGAGACCCAGCTACGGCTTTACCTGGAGGAGGTGCGGGATGCCCGGGGGCGCGGCCCCGTCAGGCTGCGGGCGGGGGTGGAGCTGGACTACAAGCCTGAGACCGACCGCTGGGTGCGGGAGCTGCTGAGTCGCTTCAGCTTCGACTTCGTCCTGGGCTCCGTCCACAACGTGGGCAGGTGGGGCGTGTCTGGGCCGAAGGAGATGGCTCTGGCCTTCTTCGAGGAGAGGGGCGTCGAGGGGGGCTGCCAGGATTACTACGAGGTCGTGGAGCAGGCCGTCGCCACCGGGCTTTTCGATTCCTTCGCCCACCTGGACCTGGTGAAGCGCTTCCGCCCGCAGAACGGCACCCTGATCCTCCAGGGCGCCCTGCGAGATCGGATCTTCGCCATCCTGGACCGAATGGCAGCCACCGGAACTGGCATCGAGGTCAACGGCTCGGGCCTGATCCACGACGCCCGAGAAGCGTATCCCAGCCTGGAGCTATTGAAGCTGGCTCGAGATCGGGGCGTGGCCACCCTGACCGTCGGCTCCGACTCCCACCGGCCGGAGACCGTCGGCCGCTGCCTGCCGGAGGCCCTGGATCTCGCCCGGGCGGCGGGCTTCAGCCGCTTCCACACCTTCCAGCAGCGGGTGCCGGCGGCCGTACCGATTTAGCGCGCCTCACAATACCCGTAGGGGCGATCCTCGTGATCGCCCAGGACCAGGGCGAACACAAGATTCGCCCCTACTCCGGCAGCCCCTTGATCCCGGCCAAGGCCTCGGGGGCGAAGCGGCCGTTCCGCATCAGGACCCGGCCATCCACCGCGATGCTGCACTCCGAGGGGATCACGTCCACGTGGGTCTTGGCCGACCAATCGGCTCCCGTCTCCTCCGGGTAGGGATCCCCGAAGGCCACGTGGACGCCGGGGATCTTCTCGTCCTGGAGCAGGTTGCCCGTCAGCGTCTTGACCCAGAGGTTCGCTCCGATGGCGAACTCCCCCACACGGTCGCTGTACTCGCTGGTGGCCAGGTACTGCTTCAGCTCCTGCCTCAGATCCCGGTTCTCGGTGCTCACGTCCACGACGCGGCCCCGGGCCACGGTGAAGGTCACCCCCAGCTCCAGCACCCCATACTTCCGGCTGAAGTAGTCGCCCAGCAGCTCGGCTACCAGAACCCCCTCGGCGTCCTCCGGGCAGGTGTAGGTCTCCCCCTCCGGGAGGTTGCCCCACTCGCCTTGGTCGTGGTAGATGCCCGGGCAGGGCTTCCAGCGCAGCTGCCGGCTGAAAGTGGCTCGAAAATCGGTGCCCTTGGGATTGGTGACCCTAATCTCCCGGGCCGGCCGGACCAGCTCGGTGATCCTCTCCACCACCTGGGCCACCACGTGGTAGTCCGCCAGCATCCCCTGGACCATCAATCGCTCGTCGATGTCGATCATGTGGCCGTGCCGCACGTTCAGCTCGTCGACCAGCAGGTGGCGCAGGGGAATGCGGAAGGAGACCTCACCCTTGAGCCCCCGGGCGGCGAAGAAGGTGGCGGTGGGATGAGTGGCCCGCAGAGCCTCGGCCAGGTTCTCGGGCAGGGAGGTGTAGGGCCGCACCCCGAAATCCTCCAGCCATGTCATCTCCGCCTCGGCCCCCACCCGGCGGCATTCCTTCTGCAGCGCCAGGCCGATCCGTTGGGTATCGCGGTCGCTGATGATGGTGACCCGGTCCCCTTTCCCGATGGCCAGGCAGGTTACGACGGCGTTGCGAGCGCCCTGCAGCAGCAGTTCTTCCGGGATTCCTGAGTTCTCAGGGCTGTCCACGCGGTAGCCTCCTCTGTTGCTTGAGGGATGCCGGCAGCCCGTGGGCCCGGCATCCAATGTGGAGCTTTCGGTAATGCTTCTCTTCACATCGCCAGAATCGGGCCAATTATAGTCGATCCTGGCGACCGTTTTCCGGCCGATAGCCCCCCGAAGGCATCCAGGTCGCTACTTCTTTGGCCTGGATCCTGCACCGGCGCCTCCCCTGCCGGGCAGGCAGCGGTCACGAGGGGTACTATTGTTCTCGAGAAGGAGTGCTCAAGATGGCGTTGATGGCGTTTGCCGCCCCTATCCTGCCGGGCAAGACCCAGCAGTGGAGACGTTTTGTGGAGGAGTTGAACGGGCCCCGCAGGAAAGAGTACGAGGATGCCCGGCGGCGGCAGGGTGTGCGGGAGCGGGCCTTCCTGCAGTCCACCCCCCAGGGAGACGTGGTGATCGTCACCATGGAAGGCGACGATCCGATGGAGTCCTTCCGTCGATTCGCTGCTACCAACGATCCCTTCACCCGCTGGTTCAATCAGCAAGTGACCGAGATCCACGGCTTGGGCCTCAACCAGATCGCATCCCAGCCTGCGCCTCAGATGATGGTGGATTCCGAACCCGGAGCCGCCCAGCAGCGGCAGGCGGCCTAGGTCCGGAAGGGGCTTCCGGCAGGGAGGGGTGGGCGATCCGAGACAGAAGCCGGATCGCCCACCCCTCCCTCCATTTCTTCGCCGATCCTTTCGGTGGGGCTTGCCTCAGCTCTCGACGGCCGGACCCTCCCTACTCCTGGGGGTCGCGACCCAGCTGCTCCCGGAAGGTTGCCCGCACCCGCGCCCGGACCTCCGGGCTCAGTAGCAGCTCCACCCCCGTCCGGGCCAGCAGGGTGGCTCCCGTGGCGATCAGCTGATCCGCCCGTGGGGTGATGGCGGCGGCGGCGAACTCGGGGCTGTGGCCCACAACCCCCTTGTCGCAGATCCCCATGTAGGGGTGGATGGTCGGCACCAGCTGGCTCACGTCGCCGATGTCGCTGGAGCCCACGCCGCCGTCGGTGGGCGGGACCTCGTACTCGATGGCGAGGGCCTCCATGTTCTCTCGCAGCAGCTCGATCAGGGTCTGGTTGCAGACCCGGGCCTTGTAGCCGACCCCCTTGTGGATCTGAGGTCGGGCGCCGGTGGCGAGAGCCGCACCCTCCACGATGTTGATGAACCTCCGCTCCAGCTCCTCCACGTACCCCTGATCCTTGGCCCGCAGCAGGAACTTGGCGGCGGCGTAATCGGGGATGATGTTGGGGGCGTCCCCGCCGTGGGTGATGCAGCCGTGGACCCTGGCGTCGGGCTTCAGCATCTGCCTCATGGCGTTGAGGCTGAAGAAGAGCTGCAGCACCGCGTCCAGGGCGCTGATCCCCTGGTCGGGGTAGGCCGCGGCGTGAGCCGACTTTCCGAAGAACTCCACCTCGAAGTGCGAAACCGCCAGGGAGCCCCGATCCAGGAAGGTGGAGTCGCGGGGGTGCATGATGATGGCGGCGTCCAACCCCCGGAATACCCCGGCGTCGGCCATGGTTACCTTGCCGCCTCCCCCCTCCTCGGCCGGGGTGCCGATCACCTGGATACTCCCTTCCAGGTTGGGGAGGGCACGCTTGAGGGCGATCCCGGCCCCCAGTGCCCACACGGCCATCAGGTTGTGGCCGCAGGCGTGGCCCAGCTTCGGCAGGGCGTCGTACTCCGCCAGGAAGGCCACGGCCGGTTTGCCCCGGCCGAAGCTGGCGACGAAAGCCGTCTCCAGCCCCGCCACCGGCCGCTGGACGGCGAAGCCCTCCCTCCCCAGCTCTTCCACCAACAGGGCGACGGCCCGGTGCTCCTGGAACTGGAGCTCCGGGTTGGCGTGGATGGTGTGGGATATCTCGGTCAGTCGGGGGTGGAGGCCCTTGACCTCCCTGGCAATGAGCTCCTTGACGGCTTCCACTGAGGTCGGTGGCATTGCGGCGCGCCTCCTTATCGGTCCTTATGGTCGGCTATTGTCCCACAATGTTCTTCTGTTTTCGAGCGGGCTCGCCACTTGTGGTATCATCTGATTGAGCTCACCGGACTGAAGATCCCCCACAAACGCCTGTACCGTTGGGTGTTCGACCTCTACACGAGCCTGCCCATCGACTACGTGGACGCTTACCACGCGGCCCTCATTGAGAGTCGTGATCCCCCGGAGTTGTACAGCTACGATCTGAGGCTGCCAATCCTTCGGGCCGAGCGGCGGCTGTCGCAGCGGCAGTTGGCGGCCCTAGCCGGGGTGCGTCCGGACACCATTTCGGCCCTGGAGCGTGGGGAGAGTACCGGCATCCGTTTCGACACGCTGGCCCGCCTCTGCGAGGTGCTGGAGTGCGACCCCGGGGATCTCTTCGAGGTGGAGGAGGATTTTCACCGAGTGCCGGTGCTGGGCGGGCCCGACGAGGACGACCTGGCTCGGCAACGGTTGCGGGAGCGGCGGTGAGTCGCCATTACTCCAGGTCCAGGTGATCCCGTATGGCCTGCCGCACCGCTTCGCGCCGCGATTCGTCCTCCAGGTATCCATATACTCGGCGTAGCCGCTCCTTGGAGATGGTGCGGATCTGGTGGGCCATGGCGATGGAGTCCAGGGGTTGGCCGGCGGCGCCCTTCGGCAGCAAGATCTCATAGGGGTAGAGACGACGGTGGGTCGAGGTCAGGGGTAGCACGGTGACGTTCGGCATCACCTGGTTGAAGACCTCGTTGCTCACCACCAGCACCGGACGCAGGCCCTTCTGCTCCGAACCCCGGACCGGGTCCAGATCGGCCTCGATGACGGCCCACTGAAGGGCAGGCATCACGCGATCCTTCGGGCGGTTTCAGCGTCGGCCAGCTGGAAATCCTGCTCCACGTCTGCCAGATCCCGCAGGAAAAGAGGGTCTTTCACGGCTTCCTCCAGCCGGAGGCGATCCTGGCGGCGACGCAGCTCCCGGAGTTCCTTCAGTAGGGCGCGCTCGACCAGAGCGTTCTTGCTGGGAGCCATGCCTCGCTTGACCGCTTCATCCAGGTCCTCCAACACCTCGCGGCTGAGGCTGAAGGTGGCTTTCTTCGTTGCCGTTTCCATGAGGGCTTCCTCCGGTTCGCCTGCCTGTGCTTGCTCTCATTACCATACCACGCGCTTGCCGATGGAGCAAGCCGAATGCCACGCTGATCTCAAACAGCGTAGGGCAGGGCGCTCTGCCCTGCCGCCCGTCCCTGCAATTGCTCGCCGGGCGGCGGGGCACAGGGCCCCGCCCTACATGATTTCCTCCCGCGGATGCCGCTGGTGGGGTATCAACGGCTCCTACGCCACGGCCACGCCGCTCGCCTGCAGCAGCTCCGCCACCCATCCCAGGTCCAGCTCCGCCAGCTTGCCCCGAGTCGGAATGCCGGTAGCCGGATCCCATCCCTTCATCTGGTACAGCAGGGTGATCGCCTCCTCGAACTGCCCTCGTGAGAGGGCCGTCCCCTGGATCCGCCCGTCGGGCAGCGGCTCGAAGAAGCGATCGGGCAGCCGGTCGTCCTTCCGGCGGATCCCCTCCCGAAGGTTGAATGCGTGGGACATGTTGGCGATCCGCTCGCCCACCTTGGAGATCTCGAAGGGGTTGGTGTCCCACCCGGTCACCGCTCGGGCCATAGCCACGAACTTCTCGAAGGGGATGCCCACCCGGGGGGCGTAGCCGAAGTTGCAGACCCCGGCCGCCTTCCAGAAGTTGAAGATGTTCTCCGCGTAGAGGAAAGCCCGCACCTTGCGGGGGCCGAGATCCAGGGCATCTATCGGCTCCAGCACCCCGAAGGGGGCCAAGGTCTTCAGGATCGCCGATTCCTTCATCTGCAGGGCTTGGTCGTGGACGGCCAGCAGGTGCTCGGCGCCGGTATCGGAGATGGCGTAGCCCAACCCCACCCCCGGCTTGCCTCGAGGCTCGTGCATGGGTAGTTCCTGGCCCTTGACCTGCATGGCAAACCGTTCGGAACCCCGGCCGATCTGCTGGGCGGCGCGGGCGCTGCCCTCGGCCAGCAGGTTGCCGATGCCCTCTCGCCGGGCGATCTTCTCCACCATGGCCAGCACCGCCGCGGCGTTGCCGAAGCGGAGGTCGATCCCGTCGGTGTCCGCCTGGGTCAGGATGCCGTTCTCGTAGCACTCCATGGCGAAGGAGATGGTGACCCCGGTGGAGATGGTATCCAGGCTGTACCGGTTGCACATCTCGTTGGCCTTGGCGATGGCCCGCAGGTCGCTAACCCCGCATCCGGATCCGAAGGCCCCCAGGGTCTCGTACTCGGGTCCACCGTAGCGGGAGTCGGTCGCGTATTCCCCCTCGACCTTGGACTCCCGCTTGCAGCGGATGGGACAGCCGTAGCAGCCCTTGGCGCCGGAGAAGATCTCCTCTTTGAAGGCATCCCAATCGATGGACGCGGCCCCCTCGAAGGTGCCGAAGCGGAAGTTTCGGGTCGGGAGGATGCCCGAGGCCTGGAGGCCGCTAAGCAGCCCGGCGGTGCCGGTATCGTACAGCACCCTGGTGGTGGGGTTGTTCAGGTACTCACCGGCGTACCAGCGGGCCAGCTCGTGCACCGCTTCCTGGTCGAAGGGTTTCAGAGGATTCTTCCCCCGCACGGCGATCGCCTTCAGCCTCTTGGAGCCCATGACGGCCCCCATGCCGGTGCGGCCGTTGGCGTGCTTCCCCTCGTTCAGGATGCAGGCGTAGCGGACCAGCTTCTCGCCGCCGACCCCGATGCCGGCCACACGGATCCGCTGGTCCCCCAGCTCCCGCCGGATAGCATCCTGGGCCTCGCCGGTATCCGTACCCCAGATGGCTCGGGCGTCCCGGATCTCCACCTCACCATCGTGGATCCAGAGGTAGACCGGGTGGGCTGCCTGTCCCTTTATCACGACGGCGTCGTAGCCGGCGAACTTCAGCTCGGGACCCCACCAGCCGCCTGCCTCGGACTCGCCGTAAGCGCCCGTGAGGGGCGAGCGGCCGGCCACGCTGTAGCGGGGCATGGCCGGGAGATTGCTGCCGGTCATCACCCCGGCGGCGAAGATCAGCAGGTTATCCGGCCCCAGCGGATCGGTGCCGGCGGCCTGCTCCTTCAGGAGATAGTAGCTGGCAAACCCCTTTCCTCCCCAGTAGCGCCGGTAGAACAGTTCATCCGGCTGCTCCACCTCCCGGCTCCCGCTGGTCAAGTCGATCCTGAGCAGCTTGCCGTTGTATCCGTTGGGCATCGTTGCCTCCTATCTAGCTATCAGCTATCAGTGTCGTGGTCTTCCCCTCTCCCGGGGGAGGGGAAAAGAACATGGTATTGGGGACACCCCAAACCAGCACTCAGCACCCAGCACTCAGCACCCAGCACTCAGCACTGTGGCTGCGCCCTGAACCCCTGTCATCCTCCGGCGCAGTAGGGGAAGGCTTCCAGCAGGTCACCGTCCGTAAGGGGGGAGTCGGTGTCCGCCCTCTTATCGTTGACCAGCAACATGGAGAGCATCCCCAGGGGCATCCCCAGCGACTCCAACAGCTGGCCAGCGGTAGATGGACCCGCCAACTGTACCCGCAGGATCCTCCCCTTGTCCGGCATATAGAGGTTCAGGGCGCCGTGGAGGGTTACCGTGACGGAGGCCAAATCGCTTCCCCTTTGAAACCATGGAGGTTCGTCCGAAAGGCGCGCGACAGCGCGAGTGCCAAGACTGCAGGATATGCCGTGACCTCCGCCATGTCAACGCCGACCCTCCCTCCC
>JAJZQR010000461.1 GCA_021806765.1 Chloroflexota bacterium
CACCACGACCACTCCTCCACCTCGAAAAACTCCCGCCAACCCCAATCCAGCGTGCCCAAGCCCCCTCTCCTGGCAACATCCCCCTACTCTCTCCTCGATCCCCTTCTCCCACCCGCTGCGTAAGCCCTACCATTCCGCCCATTTGACACCGTTCGAACTAGATACTATGCTCAGCCTGCGTGACGTTTATCCCCGGTAGCTCTGCTTCGGTTGCATGACAGGCGGTTCGAAATCCACAACGGACAGCAGGCCCAACTGTTGGGTCCGGCTGGCCTTCTTTGAGGTAGGGGGTATTCGGCCATGAAGATTACCGACGTCGAGGGGATGCTGATCTCGATCCCCCTGCGCAAGCCCACCTCCATGTCCAACAAGACGGTGACAGCTCGGGAATACGTGGTCACCCGGGTGCGCACCGACGAAGGGATCACCGGGTCTGCCTACACCCTCGGAGGCGCCATCGTCCTGAGCGGGATCAACGACCTCTTGAAACCGCTGGTCCTGGGCAGTGACCCCTTCGATACCGAGCGGCTGTGGGACAAGATGTTCAAGACCACCCTCACCGTCGGCCGGAAGGGGGCGGTGATTCGGGCCCTCAGCACCATCGACATCGCCCTCTGGGACATCAAGGGCAAGGCCCTGAACACCCCCCTGTACAAGCTGCTGGGGGGCTACACCGATCGGGTCCCCGTCTACGCCAGCGGCGGCTACTACCGCCAGGGCGAGAGCTTCCAGCAGATGGCAGACGAGATGGCCGGGGTGGTGGAGCGGGGGTTCAAGGCGATCAAGATCAAGGTAGGGGCGCTCTCCTTCCAACAGGAGGTGGAGCGGATCGAGACGTTGCGGCGTACCCTGGGGGACGAGATACAGATCGCCGTGGACGCCAACTGCGCCTGGAACGAGACCAACTACGCCCGCAAGATCATGAGAGCCTTCGAGGAGTACGACATCGCCTGGTTCGAGGAACCGGTGATGCCCGACAACTATCGAGGCAGCGCAGAACTGGCGGCCGCCTTCGAGACGCCCATCGCCACGGGCGAGCAGGAGTGCACCCGCTGGGGCTTCCGGGACCTGATCGATCACCGGGCCGCCGACATCCTGCAGCCCGACGTGGCGGTGGTCGGCGGCGTGACCGAGTGGATGAAGGTGGCGGCCCTGGCCTCCGCCTACGACCTGCCGGTGTCCTCTCACTACTTCCACGACGTCCACGTCCACCTGATGGCAGCGGCACCCAATGCCCTGAGGGCCGAGTACTTCTTGCGGGACCTGGACATCATGGTGTTCGACGAGGTGGTGCAGGAGCCCCTGCGGCCCGAGAACGGCTACCTGCCGGCGCCCCAGCGGCCGGGCCTCGGGATGGAGCTCAACGAGGAAGCGCTGGCCCGTTACCGGATCGGTTAGGACTGAGGACTGTGGACTGAGCAGGCCGTTTCTTCTCAGTCCTTGGTCCTCAGTCCTCGGACCTGTATTGAGAGCTACAATTAGGAGGGTTGATACTATGCCAATGGATCTAGATCTGAGTCGCAGCTACAGCTGGGAGATGCCGGCCAAGCTGATCTTCGGTCCAGGCGTCGCCCGCCAGGCGGGCGAAGAGCTGAAGAAGATGGGCGGCAGCAAGGTGCTGATCGTCACGGACCGGGGCGTCGAGGGCGCCGGTGTGCTCAACAGCATCATCGAGGGGCTGACATCCTCGGGCGTCGCTTACGCGGTCTTCAACGGCGTGGAGCCGAACCCCAGCATCAAGTGCGTCCAGGAAGCCGTGGCCGTCTACAAGACAGAGGGCTGCGATTGCCTCCTGGGAGTGGGCGGCGGTAGCTCCATGGACAGCGCCAAGGCCACTGGGGCCGTGGTCGCCAACCCGGATACGGACATCCGGGCGATGGAAGGGGTGGGCAAGATCAAGAACCCTATCCCTCCTTTTGTCGCCATCCCAACCACCTGCGGCACGGCCGCTGAGGTCACGCCGACCGCCGTCATCACCGATGCCCAGCACTTCAAGTTCCCCATCATGTCGCCCTACATCTTCTCCAAGGTGGCCCTGATCGACGGATCGCTCCTGACCAAGCTGCCTGGGCCCGTCGTGGCCGCCACCGGCATGGATGCTCTGTGCCACGCCCTGGAGTCCTACGTCAACTTGAACACCAACCCCATCAGCGACGGGCTGGACATCAAAGCGATCAGCATGATCGGGGAGTGGCTGCGACCGGCGGTAGCCAACGGCAACCTGGAAGCCATCTCCCACATGGTGCTGGCCAGCACCATCGCCGGCATGGGCTTCGCCAACACTCGGGTCACCATCGTCCACTCCATGAGCCACCCGGTGAGCGGCTTCTACGGGGTGCCTCACGGGGTGGCCAACGCCATCCTGCTGCCCTACGTCATGGAGTACAACCTGATCGGCAACGCCCATCGCTTCGCCGACGTGGCCAGGGCCCTGGGAGTGGATACCTTCGGCATGACCACCATGGAGGCAGCCCGAGAGTCGGTGAGGGCGGTCCGGGAGTTGGGTCACGACGTGGGTATCCCGGAGACCTTCGAGTCCTACGGCGTCACCGAGGAGCACCTGGACGCCATGGTGGAGGACACCTTCAAGAGCGGGAACGTGCAGGTGAACCCGGTTCGGGTGACCCGCGAGGCCGTCACCAGGATCTATCGCCAGTCCATGGGGCTGGAGTAGACGATCATGTAGGGGCGAAGCATTTCGTCGCAACGGAATGCTTCGCCCTTCCCCGTGAGTTGCGGCAGCCGAGGGCGAAGCATTTGCCCGCGGGCAAATGCTTCGCCCCTGGTCCCGACATGGCATGGTTCATGGGGACGGGTAGTTGGAGTTACAGTTTAATGCAACGTCACCCC
>JAJZQR010000462.1 GCA_021806765.1 Chloroflexota bacterium
TGTGCTCTGAGCTTGCCCCGAGCTTGCCGAGGGGGCACTCCCTTTCTCTTGTGTCTCTGCTCCGCTCAGGGGCATGCCTTTGAGACGCCACGAGGGCCCCTTCAGGTAGAATACCTGCCCATGGTGCAACAGACGGTCGATTATCGCCGCCGCCAGGCTAACATCCTGACTGATGCTCGACCATTCCGTCAGGCTCTTGTTCGAGGTTATGATCGTCGGTCGCCGTTCGTACCGACCGGCAATGATCTCGTACAGCGCCGGCCCAAAAGAGGACCCCGTCGGCAGATACCCCAGCTCGTCCAGGATGAGCACGTCACAGCTCAGTAGCGGGCGCAGTACCCGCTGGCGGCCAATGGCGGTGTTGGCTCGTCCCAACTGTGCCGCCAGAGTCTGTGCCGTGATGAACCGCCCTGTGTAGCCCAGTTGGATCTGCTTGGTGGCAATGCAGATCGCCAGCATGGTCTTGCCCAGCCCGGGTGGCCCAACCAGGGTTAACGTTCCTGCCTGCTCCACGAACGTCGGGTCCAGATAGCGCAGGATCACCTGGCGCTTGAGCTCCGTGCGGAAGCGGAAGTCGAACTGCTCGATCGTGGCGGCAAACGGGAAGTTGGCCTGGCGCAGCCGCCGCTCGGTCTCCTCGCTCGAGCGGATGGCGACCTCCTCCTCCAGCACGCCCCGCAGGAAGTCGGCATAGCCCACCTCCTCCTGGGCCGCCCGTTCCAGCCAGGCCGGCAATGCCGCGGCCGCATGGTGGAGGTGCAACTGGCGCAGCAGCGTTTGGGCGTCGGTGCTCATCGGCTCACCTCCCACGGCGTCTCGACGCTGGGCGCAGCGCTCGACACCACATCACCATCCGGCGGCGGTTCTACGCTCACCCACGCCTCATAGCTGCGGAGCTCCCGGTCGACTTCAGCCTGTGCTGGCGTTTCGGGCAGGATGAGAGCACCCTCGGCGGCGAGGGCGGGCCCCGCTGATCCTTCGGCTGCGCTCAGGAGCAGTTTCAGGTAGTCCGCGCCGTAGATGCCCGCCTGGTGGGCCTGGTCCATCGCCGATAGCAGCAGCTCAGGTCCATGCTGGGCGTAGAGCGCGTAGACTGCCCCCACCTCCTCTCCCAGCCGTCCCCTATGCCGGCGGGAAAGCTCTGCCACGTAGCTTGCCGCGCTCCCTCCCACCCCTAGCAAAGCCTCCCGTTCCAGCATCGTCTGCGCTCGCCGTTTCTTGGCAAATAGCGACGTGAAGTGTTCCGGCACGACGATGCGCTGGTGCGCACCATCCGCCGCCCTCCCATGCTCGGCCAGAAGGGCCGTATCCCGCCAGATCGCCACCCGGTCCCGATGCAGCCGCACGGTCACCGGCGCCCCCACGTGGCCCATGGGTACCGAGTAGCTGTTGCCCGAGACGTGGACGCACGACTCGGCGCTCACCTGGGCGCTGGTGGCAAAACCGTAATCATGCGCCGCAGCCGGCAAGGAGCCACCTTTGGCCGTCTCATACGGCAGTCGAGCGTAGGGCGGTTCGCCGGTGGCGGCGTTGGGCCGGCTGTTCGACATCTCCAGCCACTCGCTATTCTGCCCCGCCAGATCGGCGTCATCGGCGAAACTGCGCCCCGAGAGGAAGTTGCCCTTCACCCACTTGACCAGCGACTCCACGCTCCCCTTCTGGTTGCCGGCCCCAACTGAGCAGACCTCGGGGTGGAAGTCGAACTCCCGGGCGAACTGGAGGAAGACGGGGTTAAAGCGCGGCTGGTCCTGGGCATCTCGACCGAGGGTGACCGTCTTCATGTTGTCGAAGACCAGCACCCAGGGAACCCACCCCAGCACGCAGAAACAAGCCACCAGGCCCCGTAGTAACGTCTCCTCGTCCATCCGAGTGGTCCAGCGTGTCCAGCTCCACCGGCTGAACTTGAGCCGGCAGGCCAGGAAGTAGCGGGTGGCCGGCGGCTGTTGGGTGAAGGGAAAGCGGCGCACCTCCCCCCAATCCACCTGCAGATACTCCCCCGGCAAGCCCTCGAACCGCACCGGAACGTCGGCCTGCTCCTGCGCCAGGCGGATGCGGCGGACGTGCTCGCCAAAGACCGAGCGACCTCCCGTATACGGCCTGACGGGGTCGGCCCGAGCCAGCTCCAACATGCGCACGGCCGTGAGTCTCTCCTTTAGCCACTGCCTTATCTGGTCCCCATAGGGGTCGACTGCCGAGGGGCGGTGGCGCTTCGCCGGCTGCTTGTCTACCGGCTCTTGTAGTGCCCGAGCCACGGTGGTGCGGCTCAGGCCCAGTTCCCGAGCGATCTGGCGCTGGCTCTTGCCGCGCTTGGCCAGGACGTGAATGGTGCTCCGCTCCAATTGCCGTATCATCCTCTCCCCCCAACTCATGGTTGGGGACATCTTACGGCACCGGCCCAGTGGCCTACTTTTATCCCGGCATCTGGCCTACTTCATGGTCGGAGTTTACAATGTTGACGAGCGGACATGTGTGGGCACCACGTTCTGTGGTAGTATGGATCTGAGGGAAGAGCCAATGGCTAATACCGCAAGGAGACTCAGCTTCGCTATCAAGCTAGTACTATTGGTCATCGCTGTTGCCGTGGGAGTGGCTGGATGTGCGCAGGACGCGGAGTGGCAGCAGTCCAGGCAGCTCGCGATTGCAGCGCGTCAAAGGATAATCCAAGGAATGACGCAAGAAGAGGCGAGGTCGGCCCTCGCCGACGCGTGGCATTCCGACAGTTGCAGTGACATAGAGGATCTGTTCTTCTATGGTAGCCGCGACCTGACCAAAGTCGCAATCGTGTCTGTCGTCTACGATCCGCATCCCCCCGACAAGACAACAGCCGGAGTTGGTGATGGTTCG
>JAJZQR010000112.1 GCA_021806765.1 Chloroflexota bacterium
GTTCTCCACCCCTCCCGAGAAATGGATCAGCAGGGTGAGAAATATTAGGTCGGTGACGATCTGACCATTCGCCATCGCCCTGACGTGGCTTGGCCGGGCATCGGCAGCGGTCTCGGCCAGCTTCAAAGCGATCCAAAAGAGGGAGTTGTAGCCGGCTATGGCGAAGCCGATCAGGTAGAGCGGGCGCGGGTCGAGGCTTACGCTGACCAGGTGGGCTGCCGCGAAGGTGCCATAGAGGACTGTCGATGCGGCTACCCACCTCAAACGGATCAGCCAGTAGATACGTTGATTCAGCTCTGCTTCCACCGGGTTGGGCCCTAACAATGCAGCCTCCGCAGCCCTCCTGTTGATCGGCCCATTGTGACCGCGTCGACAGGACCATGGGGCGTCGCGGCTTCTGTGCGACGACCCGGGGGCGAAGCTCGCAGCGTTGGGAATGGGTCCGGACGCTGTGGCGACGCTAGGAAAGACCTCGTTGGTCGTGGCCGCTATTGGTGCTGGGTCTGCGTCCCCCGTATGATCTTGTTGAGTTGGGTGAGCAACGTCCTCGGCTCCACTGGCTTGTCGATGAAGCCTTGAACCGGGAGGTACTCGCCCTCCTTGTAGGTGCCGTCGCTCTGGTCTGGGTAGAAACGAAGCTCCGTGGTGCCGTGGATAGCGGTCAAGATGACGATGGGTGTCGCCTTGACCTTGGAGTCTTTATCGGCGCGGAGTTCCCAGACGAACTGAAACCCCTCGGTGCCGTCGGGCATCATGATATCCAGAAGGATCACGTCGGGCTTCTCGGATCGGGCTCGGGCCAGACCCTCTTCCGCACCGCCGCTGGTGATCACCTGGTACGAGTTGGCTTCCAGCACCAGCCTGATGGATTCCACTATGTCTGGGTCGTCGTCCACGACGAGGATCCTGCGCTGCATCTCCATCCATCAATCCTCCCATAGCTCTGGATGGTTCGTGTCGGCACGCGGTAACGCGGCAACGATCTTGAGAGGAGACCTCACCGTCCAGTGGGGTCACCCGGACGAAATGGTGGATTGCCGATCCGATTCTGGCGACCACCTCCACTGCCTCTGCCAGGAAATCGGCTCCAAACAAAAAGAGCCCCTCCCCCGTTCGACGAACCGTCTGCTCATGGGGAGAGGCAGTCATCACCTCAGGAACTCCGCCAAGGGCTTGGGCGATGCTTCTAATTTATGCTATCACACAACCAGGAAAACG
Organism: Chloroflexota bacterium; assembly: GCA_021806765.1. Next base: position 1,219 of record JAJZQR010000112.1, read on the forward strand.
ACAAGCGGCCGAAAACAATAAAACAATAACAGCCCTCTCGGTAACATTTTCATTTGAGTTGACACGGATGCTCCCGGGCACTGCTTCCGGACCCCTCTACTGTTTACCCAGGTCCTGCAGCCGCTTCTGCGCCGACTTGGCCTGGTCGGAGTCGGGAGCCAGCTTGATTACCGTTTGCCACTCCTTCACAGCATTGTCCGTGTCTGGCGGCGTCTCGTGGGAGTAGAGGACGGCCAGGTTGTAATGGGTCTGCACCTTGTTGGGATCCCGCTCCAACACTTTGAACCACTGCTCCTTGGCCTTGTCCAGGTTGCCCGAGTAGAAGTAGGAGGTGCCCAGGTCGGTGCGAACGTCGGTGTTGGTTGGAGCCGACTGAAGCGCCTTTTCGTACCAGGGGATCGCCTCCGAATAGCGGCCGGCGTCGTAGTAGTCGTTCCCCAACTCGATCATCGCCCCCAGGTCCGAAGGGTCCTGCTGCAGCCTCTGCTGCAGATTCGCGATGTTCGCATCCTGCGCCTTGGTATCGGTGTTTTGCTGGGGTTGGGAGGCGGTGTTGTTGCCGCCGCTGCCTCCGGAGCCGAAGCTCATGGCCAATATCCAGGCAGCGATGATCACCCCGACCACGACGATGCCGATGGTGATCCTGCGCCGGCTGTCCGTCTCGCGACGAGAGACTTGGCCTCGTTCTCGGTTCCGGGGGAGGGGGGCGGAGGAGCGGCCGCCGGCGGCGGAGGGTGACCCCTGGTTCAGCTGCTTCTTTCGCTGGCTCACTGGAAGGCCTGCCTTTCTAGTAGGAGAATCGCTACAGCATCCGATCGGCCATGATGATCGCCTGGGCGATCTCGGCCAACTTCTTGTTCTCGTTCTGGCTCTGGATCTGCATGCGTCGGAAGGCCTCGGCTTCCGACAGGTTGCGCCTTTCCATCAGGATCCCCTTGGCCCGCTCGATCAGTTTGCGGGTCTCCAGGGCCTCCTTCATATCGCTGATCCCCTTTCGAAGGTCCTGGAACTCCCGGAAGCGGGACTTGGCCAGCAGGATGGTGGGCAAGAGGTCATCCTCGGAGACCGGCTTCATCAGGTAGGCGAAGACCCCTGCCTCGATGGCCCTCTCGGCCAGGGATCGCTCGCTGTAGGCCGTCAGCACGATCACCGGGATCGGATACTCGGCGGCTATCGCCTTGGCTGCCTCCAGGCCGTCCATCTCCGGCATCTTGATGTCGAGGACGGCCAGGTCCGGCTTGAGGCGGCACACCAGGTCCACCGCCTGCTTCCCGTTGACCGCTTCGCCCACCACCTGGAGTCCCATGGACTCCATCTGGGTCTTGAGACTCATCAATCGGATGCTCTCATCGTCGGCTACAACGACCCTCAACGTTTCCATCATTTTGCAAACCTCACAGTTGCGATGGTTCCGCCATTGGAATGGAGCTCCAGAATGCCGTTAAGGTCCTTGGTAACCAGGGTGCGAACGATCTGTAGACCCAGGTTGGCGTTGAGGGCAACGTCGAAGTCCTGGGGGAGACCTTTGCCGTTGTCCCTCACGGATACCCGGATCTCGTTCTCCTGTTGGTCCAAGGATAGCAAAAGAGTTCCGCCTTCCCCGTCGAAGGCGTGCTCCAGGGCGTTATTCACCAGCTCGGTCATGACCAGGGCCAGGGCCGTGGCCTGTTTCGACGGAAGGAGAATGGGCTCCCCCTGAACGATGCATTTGACGCTGCCGTGGGAGCCCGCCATGCTGTTGGCGCAGTTCTCGGTGATAAGCTCAGCTAGTTCCTTGATGTCCGCCACCCGGACGTTCTCCGCCGAGAGCAGTTCGTGGACGGCGGCGATGCTGCGGACCCGAGAGATGCTCTCCCTCAGCGCCATCTCCGTGGGGATCTTTCGCCCGCTATGGATCTCCAGGGTCAGCAGATCAGCGATGGTCTGGAGGTTGTTCTTGATCCGGTGGTGCATCTCCTGCACCAGCACCATCAACTGGCGGTTGGTGGCCTCCAGGTCGGACTGGCTCTGCTGAAGGATCCGATCTCGTTCCTCCAGGTAGGACTCGGAGGTAACGAGCATCTGATTATCGAGGGCTACGTTGATGATGTCCTCGGCCTTCAGGATGTCCTGGGGGAAGGCGATCCACAGCCGGCTGCGGAGCATCCTCTCCACGGCGTTCAGCACCGACAGCCTGAACAGCGATGCCGCACGCAGGATCTCGTACAGAGGAATCCCGCGCTCAAGGTGCAGAGATGCCATCTGACGGCCCTCGCGCAGGAGTTCCGAGGTGACCTTGTCCCGTTCGTCGGGCTCCCGGGCTCGCAGCAGTTGCACCAGCAGACGAAGACTGCGCCCGCCCCACTCCTGCATCTCCCGCATCAGAGGGGCGTAGCTGGGCATCGCCTCGCGAATTCGGCCGATCCACGTCTCGACCACGTGGGTGGAGTTTTCCTCCAGCCAATTGGCGGTCGTGGTCAGAGCGTGGCGGACCAGGATGTCACCGAGCTGCTTGACGGCCCCACCTTGCATCTATCTTCGTGCCTCATTGCACTAGAAGGCTCACCACCAACTCGAAGTTTACTCGTTGGCTTGCAGGCGGTCAAGGAGCCCCAAGGCTAACGTCTGGCCGGGCGTGTCCTTGTGGTATGCCTTCGCAGCGGGGCGGTACCATCCGGACTGGATGGAGCTGGTGCTCTCGTCGGAAGTGGGTGGCTGTTCCGATTGGGGCCCGGGGCTTTCGGCTGCTCCGGCTGACGGGGGGTGAGGATGTGACGGAGCGCTGCAGTAACGACTTTAGTCGTTCGTATCCCCAACGTCGCGGAACGAACGACTGAAGTCGTTACTACGATTTGGTGCGAGACGCGACCTCGAGCTACGGCTTGCTGGCAGCTTGAGATCGATCGGCAGCCGCCGGAGCGCCGCCGAGGGCCACGCCCTTGCGCCAGGGGGTGCCCAGCATGGGCAGGAGGACGCGGTCCGCGCCCAGGTATCCGGCCGTCTTCCAGGCCAGGACCAGGCCGATGGCCAGGGCAAAGAGCATCGGGTTGGTGCTAGCGGAGCCGGCCATCCCGAAGTTCCAGTTCATGAACGCGCCGAAGAAGGCGGCCACGCCGACGAAAGCACCGACGATCAAACCGACGCCGATGGCCAGCTCACCCAGGGTTATCAGCTTGGCGAACCAGACGTAGTGCCCACCGTTGAGCAGCATGGTGAGAAAGTCACGGTACCAGTCGTAGGTGATCGGGGACTTGCCGGTGGCGCTGACTGCGATGGCGTTGGTCCAGAAGCCCTTGAGGGCGGCCCCTGTGCTCATCCAGCCCGGGTCCTCGAACTTGTGCAGGCCGGCGGCAAGCCAGGAGTAGCCCACGTACAGGCGAACCAGAAGCCAGAGCCAGGAGAGTCGCACGTCACCAAAGAGGGTGCGGGCAATGGGCGGATCCTCGACGACTGTTTGCCTTTTGGTTATGGAAAACATCGAAGACTCCCTTCGTTGAATTGTAGATCACTCTGTGATCTTTCGGGTGGAGCGTTCCACCTCAGGCATGGATACTTTACCAAGTTAATTAGGGAGCCGCTATCAGGGGAAACCCTGATTTTTCACCAGGTTAAGCAAAAGGGCTGAGGACAACAGTCGCTGGTCGCCTGACTTTCGGACCACTCCTTCCTGGTCCACATGTTGCTGCTGCTCGACCTCTTCGCTCGGACGCGGAGCGTGCAATCATGAAGCATCGACGAGGTGAAGAGGCTATGAAAGCGTTGGTTTATCACGGCCCCCACGATGTGCGGATCGAGGATGTGCCGAAGCCTTCCCTTCAAGACCCCCAGGATGTGATCCTCAAGGTCACCCTTGCCTCTCTTTGTGGCACCGACCTGCACCCCTATCGCGGCACCATGCCGGGGATGCAGGACGGCACCATCCTGGGCCACGAGTTCGTCGGGGTCGTGGACGAGGTCGGTGGCAAGGTGAAGAACCTGAAGCCTGGAGATCGGGTGCTGGTGCCCTCCACCATCGCCTGCGGCTACTGTTCTTTCTGCACGCAGGGGCTGTACGCCCAGTGCGAGAATGCGAACCCACTTACCCATTCCACCGCCTCCTACGGTGGACCCAGGGATGCCGGCGGCTACCAGGGGGGACAGGCCGAGTACGTGAGGGTTCCCTTCGCCACCGTAGGCCCAACGAAGATCCCGGACGAGGTGGCCGACGAGCAGGCTATCACCATCACCGACGTCTTTCCCACCGGCTACTTCGCTGCGGAACTATCCGGCATCGGTCCCGGGGACGCCGTCGCGGTGTTCGGTGCGGGCACTGTCGGGTTGATGGCGATGGAGAGCGCCAGGCTGATGGACGCCGGAAGGATCTTCGCAGTGGACAACATCGAGGGGCGGCTCCAGATGGCCACCCAGCGGGGGTTCGAGGCCATCAACTTCGATGAGGGAGATCCTGTGCAGCAGATAATGGATCTCACGGGTGGCAATGGCGTCGATAGCTGCATCGGGGCGGTCGGACTCGACGCCCATTGCGCGGCAGGCCATGTCCATGGGAACGGCCAGAGTTGCTCTATGCAGGCTCTGAATTGGGAGATCGGCGCAGTCAAGAAGGCCGGAACCGTCAGTATCGTAGGCCTCTATCCGGAGAGGGTGAGCGACTTCCCCCTGGACCAGATCCAGAAGAAGAACCTGACCCTCCGGGCTGGGAACTGCAATCATCGGAAGTACACCCCGTTGTTGATGCGGCTGGTGCAGGATGGGTCGATGGATCCGAGCTTCGTCATCAGCGACACCATGCCCCTGGACAGGGCCGCGGACGCCTACCGAGAGTTCGACCAGAACCAGGCGCAGCACCTGAAGATCGTGCTGGAGACCCCGGCTTCCGTCCAGATAGCCGGCTAGGAGGAACAGGCAGTTTCTCGTAGGGGCGTACGGCCGTGCGCCCCTACGCGCGGGATCCCGCCGCCGAGCCCCACAACTTCCTCAGCGCCAGGTAGGTTCGGAACTCGTAGTAGGCCATCAGCAACGAGAGCAGGAAGCCGAGGCCTCCGTCCCGGTATCCCTCCCACAGTACGTACCGCCGCCAGAACTGGCGCCAAGGTTGCAGCAGGTAGTTCTGGGGCTTGATCCGAACACCGCGACGGAACATGTCCGATGCCTCCATGGAGGCGTAGAACCGTTGGCGGGTGCAGAACTCGCCGAGGGTGGAGTAGTTGTAGTGGATCAGAGGGCTCTGGAGGTATGCGGCCTCGCCCGGAAGTTCCACCAACTCGTGAACGGTGCGATCCTCCCGATAAGCGGCGTCTCGGATGCGGAGAAGGCGAAGCTGGTGGTCGGGGCTCCAGCCTGCGTGGCGAACCCAGTGGCCGAACAGGATATTCTTGCGGGGTATCCAATAGCCTGGGGCCGCAGTCTCTCCACTGTTCACGATGCCCCGGACCTCCAGGGCCAGTTCCGGGGTCACCACCTCGTCGTCGTCGACGAAGAGCACCCAATCAGCTTCGGCCCTTTGGAGGGCGGCGTTCCGCTGGCGGGCGAAGTCTAGAAAGGGCAGCACCTCGACGCGGGCGCCCCGCCGGGCAGCGATCTCGGCGGTGGCGTCGACGGTACGGTCGTCGACGATTACCAGCAGGGTGTCCGCCCAGGCCAGGCTGGCCAGACAGCGATCGATGGTGAGGGCAGCATCCCTGGCTATGACAGCGCCACAGAGGGTAGCCAACTCACATGCTCCAGATGGTGCGATAGGCCCGGAGCCTTTTCTCCAGCTCGTCGCTGCTCAGGCCGCCGCGCAAGGCCATCCAGCGAGCGCGGATCATCTCCCTGGCCACGCCGGCCCTGGTGATGGCGCGATGGGCCGAAACGAACCGCTCGGAGTAGTGTTTGCGGAACAGGTTATACCTGCTTCGGTGAAGCTCCACCAGCATCTTCTCCCGGAACTGCCCGGTGCTCTGACCGGCGTGGTGGACTACCCGTGCCGATGGTACCTGATAGATCTGCCATCCGGCGCTCTTGGCACGGATGCACCAGTCGATCTCCTCGCAGTACATAAAGAAGGACTCGTCCAGCCACCCCACCCCTTCCAGGGCCTCTCGTTTCACCAGCATAGCAGCTCCGAGGGGATGATCGACGGCGAAGGGAGCCCCGTTGGCGGGCATCCGGTAGCGGCCGTTGAGACGGGAGGCGATCACCCGGTGGTTGAGGGGGAAGAAGTCGAAGAGGCTCATCCACAGGTTGGGGAAGCGAAAGGCGGCGTGCTGGGGCTTGCCGTCGGGGTAGATGAGACTCGGACCTGCGACGGCAACCCTGCGGTGGGCATCGAGAAACCCTGCCAGGGTGGGCAGGGCGTCTCCGAGCACCTCGGTGTCCGGGTTCAACAACAGCAGCAGGTCGCCGCTGCTTTCTCGCAGGCCAAGGTTGGTGGCCCGGGCGAATCCAAGATTGGCTCCCGCTCGGATCAACCGGACCATGGGGAACTCCCTCTCGACCAGGATGGCACTGCCATCGGTCGAGGTGTTGTCCACCACCAGGACTTCCATGGGGATCGGTTGCTGGCTATGAGAGCGCGGCGGTAGCGGCGAGCCGGCGGTCCTGGCCGACGGGTGTTCTACCAGGCGGTGCGCCGGATTCTCCACGATGGAGGCGAGGCAACGCCGCAGCAGCTCTCGGGTGTTGAAGGAGACTATGACGATCGATAGAAGGGCGGAAGACATCAGCCTCCGATCTCCACCGGGGACCGGCCGGCGCTATTGCGCCACATGGTGCATGCGGGGGCTCAGTGCCTGTTGGACGGACACGCTATCATAGCACGGTGCGGAGTGACTCGTCAGCTTGCCATTGGATGCGCCGTGTCGTGCTATACTGCGGCCACTGGGGCCCCGGGGGGGCGCCGGCCGCCGCGCTCTAAACGGTGCTCGATCGCCATTCTTTGGCCCTGAGGAGTCTCTCTTACTTGAGTTCGATGACGGCCGGGAGGCCGGCAAGGCCAACCCAGATGAAGTCGGCCCCTGCGGTGGTGTCCTGGGCGACCAGGGTATGGTCCGACCTGGCGGCACTGGTGGCCTACGCTGCGGTAATCATGGTGTTCTTCCAACGAATGCTGGTCGCTGGAATGGCTCCCCTCGGCCACGACCTGCTCTTCCACTTCTTCCCCGGCCAGGACGCTCTCCGTTACGGTGCCGTGCTCTGCGTCTTTCTGGCGGCGTTCTTCACCTACCTGTTCGGGCGGCTTTCCCTGCAGTTGTCGTCTCCCGCGTCCTGGGTTGCCGGTGCGGTCTTCGCCTTTGGCGGGTACCTTGGTGCCCATGCAGGTAATCTGAGTCAATTGCAGGCTGCGGTGTGGCTGCCGGTTCTGCTGCTATGCCTGGAGAGGTCCACCGTCGGGCGGAGTCGGGTGGCGGTGGTTGTGGGAGGGGTGGCAGCGGCGTCGCAGTTGGTTGGCGGCCAGAGCCAGCGGGCCTACTATTCCGGGTGGGCCCTCGTTCTGTTTGCCCTCTATCTGGCTCTCTTCGGCGGGTTTCATCGCTGGCGCCGCCTTCTCCCCTTCGCGGCGCTCCTCTCGATGGGGATCGCGGGAGCGGCGATGGCGGCGGGTGTGCAATTGTTGTCTCCTCTGGAGTTGATCCGGGGGTCCAGCGGGCTCGGCGGATCCGCTCCCGGAGACGCGACCGCCGTCTCAGTGCAACTGACGGCGATACTGGATACAGTGCTCCCTCTCTACTTCGCCACGCCTGACCCGGCGGGGGTCACGGCGTACACGGGGATTGCCTCCCTGGTGCTGCTGCCGGCAGCCCTGGCACGAAGGGAGCGACCGGGGTATCAGTGGTTGTTGTCGGGGCTAGCCGCTGTGGCCCTGGTGCTGGCTCTGGGGAATGAGACTCCCGTGTACCGATGGCTGTACGGAGTGGTTCCCGGATTCGATCTCCTTGGAGCGCCGTCAGGCTGGCTGTCTCTCTACAGCTTCTCCCTGGCGCTCCTGACCGGTATGGCGGTTGACCAGCTCCGCATGCCAGCTGAGAAAGACGCGCTTCAGCGATGGGTTGGGGCCTACGGCGCGGTGTTGAGCGTCGGAGTGGCTCTGCTGGTGGGACTACGGCTCTGGTTGGGTACCCAGGACCACGAGCTGGCCCTTCCCCATCCGAGGATCGTGCTGAACTGGTGGCTGTTCGCCGGCGCTGGCATGGCTGCCTCCCTGGGCACCCGTTCCTGGCCAGGGTCTCGACTCGCCCTGGGGCTTCTCATAGGGCTGCTGCTCCTGGAGCTATACCTGGCCAGAGAACCCCTGCAGTACAACAGGCCGGCCCTGGCGGCTCCCCGCGCCCAGCCGGCCCTCGCCTGGCCCTCGACTGTGATGGCACTGCGTCGGGCCAGCGATCGGTATACCCCTGCGGACGAGGCGAATCGCAGCGTCCAATTGACCTGGACCGCTGCCCGCCACGGCAGCTAGCGGAGTTGATTCATCCCAGGCGCATCCCGTAGAATTGCCACTGCAATCCTTCCTGGCGGGCTACCCGCTACCTCTCCTTTCCATCAACCTTGCCTTCGACGGGAGGTTTCTGCTTGGATCGTCTCTTGGCTACCCTTTTCCTCGTGCTTCTGCTGGTGGTGTCGGGGGCCGTCCAGCATCTGGTCATGGATCGCTCCTCAGTCAGGCCTGTTCTCGCGCTGGCGGCAGCGGGAGCGGGGACGGCCAGGGGTGCCGGCGGGATGGCCGGCGACCATCGGACGACCACGTCCTCCCCTGCCCATGATGTGCGGGTGGAGGTGTCGCTGCCTGCGTCAGCCGCCCGCAACGGCCTGCCCGACGGAGGGGTTGTCTACAACAGCCGAGGGCTATGGCTCACCGACACGCCGGGAGGGAAGCCTGAGCGGGTGGATCGGGGCCCCGTGCCTCGGCAGAGCGCTCTGGTGCCCATTCTGATGTATCACCATGTCCGGCCCATCGATTTCAAGACGAGCAACCATTTCGTCTCAGAGTTGACCCTGCCGCCGAGCGAGTTCGAGCAGCAACTCCGGTACCTCCAGAGCCGCGGCATCGCCACTGTCTCCATGGAGGATCTATACCTGTACCTCCAGGGGCGGGAGGATCTGCCGCAGCGGTCCGTGATCCTCACCTTCGACGACGGTTATGCCGACAACTACCTCTACGCACTCCCGTTGCTGCGGCGTTACGGTGACAGGGGAACCTTCTTCATCGCCACCGGCCTGACCGGTCGTAGCGATTACATGAGCTGGGCTGATCTCAAAGAGTTGGTGGCCGCGGGCATGGAGATCGGCGGGCATACCATAGGGCACGTGGATCTGGCCGTCACCCCGGCGCCCCTGCGGGACAGAGAGTTGGTCGAGTCGAAGCGTGCTCTGGAAGACCATCTCGGAGTCTCGGTGACCGCCCTCTCATACCCCGGTGGCGCTTTCAACGCCGGTGCCGAGGCCGCGGCCAGGAAAGCGGGTTACGTGATTGCCGTTACGACGCGGTATGGCGCGGCACACGATCGGACCAAGATCATGGAACTGTCCCGGGTCAGGGTCAGCGGGACCGACACGTTGCCGAGCTTCCGGTGGAAGATCGAGCAGTACTTCCCGGTGAAGGGGCCGGAGGCGAAGTAGGTCGAAAAGCAGCGCAGGGGCGGTTCGCGAACCGCCCCTGCGCGATGGGTAACCCTCTGGATGCGGCACTAGGCCCGAACTGGCAGGTCTATGGTGGCGGAGGCCAGTGCAGCGTCCATCACTGCCGCCGACTTGGGATCGATCTCGATCAGCGGCAGCCTCGGCTTGCCAACCCGGAACCCGACCTTGTTCAGAGCGTACTTGAGCGGGATCGGGCTGGTGGTCACGAACAGGGCGTTCACCAGAGGCAGCATCTGCCGGTGCAGCCTGGCCGCCGTCTCCACCTCACCGGCCAGGAAGTGGCCTATCATCCGCTGGATCTGCTTCCCGATCAGGTGGCTGGCCACGCTGACTATTCCGTAGCCCCCGATGGAGAGGATCGGCAGGGTGCTGCTGTCGTCGCCGCTCCAGACCAGGAACCCGGTGCGAGAGTTCTGGATGATCTTGGCGATCCCGTCCAGGTTCCCGCTGGCTTCCTTGATACCGACGATGTTCTCGATCTCGCTCAGTCTGAGGGTCGTCTCCGGGAGCATGTTGGTGACCGTGCGGGTGGGCACGTTGTACAGGATCATCGGCAGAGGCACGGCCTCGGCGATCGTCTTGAAGTGCTGGTAGAGGGCCTCCTGGGGCGGCTTGTTGTAATAGGGAACCGTACCGAGAATGCCGTGGACCCCGACCTTTTGGGCCTCCCGGCTGAGCTCGATACTCTCTGCAGTGTTGTAGTTGCAGGTGCCGGCGACAATGGAGGCTCTGTCCCCCACGGCCTCGCGGACCTCGGCATACAGCCTCAACTTCTCCTCGGCACTGAGAGTAGGGGACTCACCGGTGGTCCCGGTGACGACCAGCCCGTCGGAGCCGCTCTCGACCAGCGCCGCAGCCAGCTTGCGGGCCTGCTGGTAGTCTACCTGTCCTGCATCATCAAAAGGGGTTGCCATAGCAGTCAGGACGCGTCCAAAGGTTGCCACTCTTTGTACCCCTTTCTACTTACATTGGTGTCCCCCTGCGGCAGGGGGAGAATGTGTCTCGTCCCACTCCGACTCACTCCCTCTCCCTCAAGTGGGAGAGGGTAGGGGTGAGGGGGACGATTACAGCCAGTTCTTCTCGATCAGCGCCTCGGCGATCTGAACGGTGTTCAGGGCTGCCCCCTTCCGGATGTTGTCCGCCACCACCCACATGGCCAGTCCGTTGGGATGGGAGATATCCTTGCGGATCCGGCCGACGAAGGTCTCATCTGTGCCGGCGGCGAACCACGGCGTGGGGTAGATGCTGTTAGTCGGGTCGTCCATGACGACAACGCCCGGAGCCTTGGAGAGGATCTCCCTGACCTCTTCCGGAGTCATCGACTGCGTCAACTCGATGTGGATCGCCTCGGAGTGGCCAATCTGGATCGGGACACGAACCGTCGTCGCCGATACGAGGATCTCCGGTGCGTGCATGATCTTGCGGGTCTCGAGAAGCATCTTCATCTCTTCCCGGCTGTAACCGTTCTCCTGGAACGGCTCGATTTGGGGGAAGAGGTTGAAGGCGATCTGGTAGGGGTACACCTTGGGCCCTGTCTGCCCCCCCTCCAGCACGACTCGGGATTGGTCCAGCAGTTCATCGACGGCCGGAGATCCGGTGCCGGACACAGCCTGGTAGGTGTCGACGATGACCCGCCTAATGGGATTGACCTGGTGGATCGGGTTCAGGGCCACCACCATCTGGATGGTGGAGCAGTTGGGGTTGGCTATGATCCCGTGATGGTCCTTGGCATCGTCGATGTTCACCTCTGGAACCACCAGGGGAACCTCCGGATCCATGCGGAAGGCCCGGCTGTTGTCCACCACCACTGCACCTGAGGCGGCGGCGATGGGGGAAAACTCCAGGCTGATCTCAGCCCCCGCCGAGGCCAGAACGATGTCTATGCCCTTGAAGGACTCGGGAGTAGTCTCCTGAACGACGATCTCCGTCGATCGGAAAGACATGGTCTTGCCCGCCGACCGGTCGGAGGCAAGGAGAACCAGATCGGAGACTGGAAACTGTCGCTGCTGAAGGATCTTTATGAACTCTCGACCGACCATGCCGGTCGCGCCAAGGATGGCGACGCGGTATCCGGGCATCTCTGTATCACCTCATTGTAAGCCCATCAATCGATCGAGGCCGTAAACGAGGCCTCGGATCCTGGAAGCTTCTTTAATCGCCATTACCACACCTGGCATGAAGGACTCGCGGCTGATGGAGTCGTGGCGGATCAGCAGGGTCTGGCCCTGGCCTCCGAATAACACTTCTTGGTGGGCGACCAGTCCCGGCAACCGCACGCTGTGGATGTGGATGCCATCAATCTCGCCGCCACGGACCCCCTCGATCACGACCTTCTTGGTCTGACCTTCCTCAAATCTCGTTCCCCGAGCTTTGGCCATCTCTTCCGCAGTCTTTATCGCGGTGCCCGAGGGGGCGTCCGCTTTGCCCTCGTGATGAAGCTCGGTGATCTCGGCGGCAGGGAAGAACTTGGCCGCGATGCGGGCGAAGTGGATCATCAAGTTGGCGCCGACGGCGAAGTTGGGAGCTATGATGGCGCCGGTCTCGTACTGCTGGCAGAGCCCCTCGATCTCTCGCAGATCGGTCTGGGAGATGCCGGTAGTGCCCACCACGGGAACTACCCGATGGCTGATGGCGCAGCGTATGTTGTCCATCACCGACTCGGGACTGGTGAAGTCCACCATTACGTGAGGCTTCACCCGCAGCAGCATCGACTCCACTTCCTTGCTGATCGGGATGAGGCCCAAACCGCCCGGCAAGGAGAGGTACTCCTCTACTGCCTTCTTGTCCACGGCTCCCGCCATGTCCAGTTCTCGGTCGGCGCAGACGGCAGCCACAACCTCTTTGCCCATCCGGCCAAGAGCGCCAGAAACCACTACCTTGATGGGGGCATTTGCCGCCATGCTATCGGCCCTCCCTTACTGCTGACTAGAAATGGTAGGCCCAAGAGCATTGTTGGGCTGGGTGAGAAGAGGATATCCCCGCGAATGTGAGGTGGGTCGGGACGCGACACGCCCCGACCCCATGTCCGTTACAGTGACTGGCGATGCCCGCCGAAAGGCCGCCTGGGTCCTTCCGGCCTGGGTGGCCGCTCCGATGGACGGCCCTCGCCCTCGTACCCTCGGGGACGTCCTGAGGGACCGCCGCCCCGCGGCTCGCCCGGCGCCGCGGACGGCCGGGGCTTAGCGCCGGGCAGAGCCTGCCGTCGAGACAGGTTGATCCGCCCCTGACGGTCGATCTCGGTGACGACGACTGTCACTTCGTCACCCACGTTCACCACGTCCTCCACTCGAGCGACCCGGTGCTCTTCCAGTTCAGAAATGTGGACCAGCCCTTCCTTGCCCGGCAAGACCTCCACGAAGGCTCCGAAGGGGAGAATTCGGGTGACGGTGCCGGTGTAGACCTGGCCTACCTCCACCTCGCGGGTCAGCCTCTCGATCATGTTGATCGCCTTGTCCGCATTCTCCTTGACGGTGGAGCCGATGACGACGGTGCCGTCGTCCTCGATATCAATAGTGCACTTGGTCTCCTCGATGATCTTCCGGATCATCTTTCCGCCGGGGCCGATCACCTCTCGGATCTTGTCCGGGCTGATCTGGATCTTCACCATCCGAGGAGCGAAGGGCGACAGTTCCGTGCGATGCTCGGAAATGGTCTGGAGCATCACCCCCAGCACCGTTTCCCGGGCATCGTGGGCCTGGGCCAGGGCCTTGCCCATGATCTCGGGGGTAATGCCCTTGACCTTGATGTCCATCTGCAGCGCGGTTATGCCGTTCTCCGTGCCGGCGACTTTGAAGTCCATGTCACCCAGGGCGTCTTCCAGCCCCTGGATGTCGGTGAGAATGGCGAACTTTCCGTCCTGGCCGATCACCAATCCCATGGCGATACCAGAAACCGGCGCCTTGACGGGCACCCCTGCATCCATCAGTGCCAGGGTGCTCCCGCAGACGCTGGCCATGGAGGTGGAACCGTTGGACGAGACTACCTCCGACACGACCCTGATGGTGTAGGGAAAATCGGTCTCGCTGGGGATGACGGCCGCCAGCGCTCGCTCCGCCAGGTGGCCGTGGCCGATGTCGCGGCGCGAAGCGCCTCGGAGCGGCCGGACCTCGCCCGTGGAGAAGGGCGGGAAGTTGTAGTGGTGCATGTAGCGCTTGGAGACGTCGAGGCCGATGCCGTCGATGATCTGCTCGTCGCCCATGGACCCGAGGGTCGCCACCGAGAGCGCCTGGGTCTGGCCACGAGTGAACAGCCCAGACCCATGAGTCCTGGGCAACAGCCCTACCTCGGCCGACAGCGCCCGGATGTCCTTCAGGCCGCGGCCGTCGGGTCGCAGTCCCCGCTCCAGGACGGAGGTGCGCACCTCGGCCTTGTGCAGCTCGTCGAAGACCTTCGCGACCATTGCGGGATCGTGGTTCTCCATCAGGGTCGCGATGGTCTCTTGCTTGAGCTGGCCGGTCGCCTGCTCCCGGGTAGCCTTGTCCGGGTTGTTCACCGCGGCGGCGAGCCGGTCCTTGACGAAGGTCACGACTGCAGCCCGGGTCTCCTCCGGGACTCCGACCTCGGAGTACTCCCTCTTCGGCTTCCCGATTGCGGCCATCATCCTTTTCTGCAGTTCGATTACCGGTTGCATCTCTCGGTGGGCGAACTGGATGGCCTCCAGGACCACGTCCTCTGGGAGTTCCTGAGCCCCGGCCTCCACCATCATGACCGCATCCGAGGTGCCCGACACCGTCAGATCCAGCCGGCTGTAGGCCAACTGGGGCAGAGTGGGGTTCAACACGAACTCACCGTTGATGTAGCCGACCTTCACC
>JAJZQR010000463.1 GCA_021806765.1 Chloroflexota bacterium
CTTTGGCCCCCTGGACCACCACGGCGGTCAACTCTGCGCCCATCAGCCCGTTCTTGCCGCACTCCTTGATGTAGTCCCCGGTCAGTCCCAGGGGCCGCGGATGGAGGAGACAGAAAGCCTTTCCACCGCCCACGGTCGGCACCCCCACCTCCGACGGATGGGCCGGCGTGACCACCCGGAAGGTGACCTGGCGCCGCTCCTGGTCCAGCTCCAGCTTCAGGGCCCGCTCCCCGCCCTTCTTGGTGCACAACCACAGTGTCTTGAGCAGCGGCACCGTCGCCCGACAGCTCGGGTCCTGGCAGGGCACCGTCCGCGCCCAGAAGTAGGCGATGGGCTGCTTGCCGTCTACCAAGGGGAAGTAGGTCGCCAGCTCCCGCTCGACATTGGCCAGCACCCAGCCTCCCCACCGCCTCACCTGCCCGGCCAAGTCCGTCGGCTCGGCTCCGCCCGTGGGAAGCCGCATCTGGGGGGACTCGGGTGGGGACCCGTCCACCTCGGGCGGCCGGATCGCCCACCGTTTCCCTTTCAGCCGGACGGGGAACTCCAGGGTGCACTTCAGGATGAACCAGGCCACCGGGTTGTACTCGATGGCGGTGGCGTCGCAGCCGAGCCGAAGGGCCTCCAGCGGGATGGCGCCGCCCCCGGCAAAAAGGTCCATCACCTTCGGGGAGCCCCGATGCGCCAGCGCCACCAGCCCGCGCAGCCGCTCCAGCTCCTTCGGGTCTTCCGCTCCCCATCGAGTTACCCGCGCGATCCGCTCGCAGAGGACCTCCCGCTGCCGCGCCGGGTCCGAGGATTCGGCCAGCCGCTCGTACTCCCGCCGGAGTTCCTCCGGGGCGTCGGCCGGGTCGGGCAGCAGCGCGGCGATCACCGCTGCTCGCGCAGCCGCCAGGGGGCGCCGTGCCGGCCAGATGTGCAGGGTGGAGATGTGGCCGGCGCGCCCCGCCGACTTCTCGTGGCGCGAGTCCTCCGACACCCGCTTCAGAGGGAAGGCTTCTTCAATCAATCGTCTCGTCATAGATCGTCACTCTGGGGGAAGCTCAGGATCTCCGCAGGGTCGATGGTCACGCCGCCCTTCGGCTTCCCGACCCCCTTGCCCACCGGGTCTGACAGTCGGCGAAGCTCGGGCGTCGCCGAGTCGCACTTGAACACCGCGTAGATCCAGTAGCGGTCCCGGTGGTTGCTCGCCTGGTTCCACTCGTTCTCGGTCAGCTCGATCTCGCCGATCCGGGCGCGCCCCTTCACCTCGATGTATCGAACTTCCCCTCCTGGCCGTGTTGACCTCAGGTCGAAGCCCATCGCCAGGCTGGGGTCGCTTACGTCCTCAACCAGCGCACCCCGGGCCTCCTCGTACGCTCTGGCTTCGCGCACGGCGATGGCCTCGATACGATCGTTCCGCCGCCGCTCGGCCTGGTCCGCCGGCAGGGGCAACACCAGGGCGCGGGCGTAGAGGGTAACCGGCCCCAGGGCCATCCAGTCGATCTCGCTCACCAGGGCGGATTCCGCGGCGGCTCGCCGTCGGTCGATGGTGTCCAATTCATCCTCGCACCTCGCCAGCTTCGTGCGCGCCGCGGGCTCCCCCCTGGACACCGCATCCTTGAGGCGACGGCGCTGCTCCAGCAGCTCGGCCTCCCGCAGGGCATAGGAGACCTGCACCTGGCGGCGTCGCTCCGGGAGCCGCGCCTCGCCCTCTCGGCGGAGCCGCTCCAGCGCCGGCGCGCCGTGGGTCTCATAGACGAAGGCCTCCACCGGTGCGATGTCGTCGGCCACGGCCATCAACGCCTCGGGCATCTTCGGCCCCTCGTCCCCATTCGCTGGAGTCAGGTCCAGCAGCAGGTGGGCAGGAGCCGCCTCGCACCGCCCGTCGGCGAAGCGGCGGACGCCGAGCATCGACTCCTCCAGCACCTGCACCTGCCCGCGCTCAGAGACCCCGTCGCCCAGCATCGAGTCCATCGAGGGTTCGCGGATCACCGGCACCTTGGCCAGATAGAACAGGTAGGGCTCGGTGGAGGCGTCGTCGAAGAATACCCCTCCGCGCTCGCCCTCGTCGCCGTACCGGCCCAGGAAGAGAGTCACCACCGCCTCGAAGACGGATTCCCCCGGATGCAGGTAGACCGCCTGGGGGCTGGGCGCCTCCCCAGGCAGGGCGACCTCGCGGTCGAAAGTCAGCTGGTCCCGCAGCTCTGGCGAGTAGCCCTCGAGTGCCCGGCGTACCGGCTCGGGGCACGGATCCAGCCTGAAGACGGACTGAAGCTCGCCGACGATGCCCACACCCACCAGCGGCGCCGCCTGCTCGAAGAAGCGACGGACGTAGGCGGGCATCATCCGGCGCAGCGAAGCGTTCTCCCGCTGCTGTCGCAGCGCCTCCAGCAGCGCTCGTACCTCGGAGACCTCGACGCGTCGGGCCTGCTCCTCCATCTCCGCCTGAACCCTCTCTCTGGTGAGGGTGCGGTCGATGGTGTCCTTCACTTCGTCCACCGCGCCCTCGATCACCGCCTTGAAGATCAGCTCGGCCAGCGAGATCCCGTGGAACTGTTGCCCAATGACGTCAAAGACCTTGTCGCTCTGCAGCTCCTTGCGGATCAGTTCCAGCTTGTCCAGCAGTACCTTCAGGACGCGTCCCTCGCGGGTGCCCTCGGCCACCAGGTTCAGTAGAAGCACGTCATGGCGCTGCTTGTAGCGGTGGACGCGGCCCATCCGCTGCTCCAACCGGGCGGGGTTCCACGGGATGTCGTAGTTGACCAGCAACCAGCAGGATTGCTGCAGGTTAATGCCCTCGCCGGCGGCGTCGGTGGC
>JAJZQR010000113.1 GCA_021806765.1 Chloroflexota bacterium
CAGGGGCGCAGTGCCCCGCCCTACTCTCTTCTTCTTCGAGCCGAAGGGAGGATACCATGGCCAAGACCGCGGCCGTCGCCGACGAACTGCTGGGTCCGAGCCCGCTGCCCGAATTCAACCCGGACGAGCGCCGCTATGGGGTCCACGTGCGGGAGACCCTGCTGAAGCTGCTCAAAGGCCACCAGGATGCGCTGGACCTGCTGACCAAGTACCACCGGGAGCCCGGCCGGCTGGGCGCCGTGCCGGTGCCCAAGACCGTCGACACCCGGGCGCTGCGGCTGTCCAAGGTGGAGGAGATCCTCTCCTGCACCATCCGCTTCCTCCACGACGGCTCCGACGGCGGGCCGATGGCCCAGTGGGAAGACCGGGAGCAGGGTCTCATCCTCCAAAGGCGGGATTTCCCCACCCGCTTCCCTCACATCGTCATCGTGCGAACGGACACCTTCGATGCCGGGAAGGGCGAGCCCGTAACCAGCTCCTGGTGCGTGCACCGCATCCAGAACCAGCGGCAAGGTATCAGGATCAACCGGGTGCTGGACGTCATGAACCTGGGCGTCAGCCTCGGCCTGGAGCTGTTCAGGCTCGGCCGGTAGCCCCGCCGGCTACTCCATGCGGATCAGCACCTCACCCACTCCCGTAATAGGAGGGGCGGCGAAGTGGGGTGCCAGATCGTCCGTGTAGACCCGGGCCCGGTCCAGGCTATTGCGCCAGGCGAAGTAGTCCTCGGGGGAATCCCACTCGGAGAGGACCACGTAGCTTCCTGCCCCGTCGATGACCCGAATCAACTCCCGGGACCGGAAGCCCTTGCGAGCCTTGAGATCGTCCGCGGCCTCCTTCCACTTCTGCTCGAACTCGGCCTCCTCCCCCGGCTTGATCCGCATCAGAAACATCGCCCTGCCGGCCATTCCGCACCTCCGGTAAATGGGGGTGTCCAGCGGGGGCGGCCCCCGCCGGCGGGATGTGGGGTGTCCCCACACCAACGACACCCACCTGCCAGACCCTGGGTAAGGGCCGGGCAGGTTCCGTGCCAACCGGGTGGTTGCTGAAGCCCGCCTACCGCACCACCAGCACGTCGCAGCCGGCCTGGTCCACCACCCGAGCCGTCGTGCCCCCCAGCAGCGTTCCCCACACCCCAGAATGGCCGGAGTGGCCGATGGCGATCAGATCTGCCCGCTGCTCCCGGGCATACTGAAGGATGGATTGGGCCGCATGTCCCACGGCCGTCGCGGTCTTCAGCGCCATACCCAGCTCCCCTGCCAGGGACTGGGCCTTGGTCTGCAGATCCGCGAAGTACTGTTCCCTCAGCGGCTCCGTCTCCTCCACCTCGCCCACCCCTTTCGCGTCGCGAGGGGTGTGCTCGTCGACGGACAAGGCAGTGACGGCGGCCTTCTGCTGCTGAGCCACGAGCAGTGCCCGCCGCAGGGCCTTGGTGGAACCCGGCGAGCCGTCAAAGGGAACCAGGATCATCTGGTAGGGCAACGACGTCGCTTCCTTCTGCATAACTTGCAGCCTCCACTTCGTAATCCCACCCACCTGCCCCGGCTTTTCGACTCGGATCCAGCCAGGCGGGGCGACCGCTGAGGGCTCAGTATAGCGGAGAGGCCTTCCACGGCAAAGCAGAACCGGCGGACTCTATGCGTGCGCCCTTCGATCGACGGCGGTGAGGCAAATCCAATCGGGAGCCGGCGTCGTCCCCGACGCCGGCGGTCGGGGGCATCGACCGTGGCGATGGCTGTCGGGCCCAGACCCGCTGCTATTCCGCCACAGGCAGCGTGAGGGAGAAGCGGCTTCCCTTCCCGGGCTCGCTCTCGGCCCAGACTCTCCCTCCCTGAGCCTCCACCAGCATCCTGGTGATGTAGAGCCCCAGCCCCAATCCCTCGGTCTTCCGGGTGCCCTTCACCCGGTAGTAGCGCTCGAAGACGTGGGGAAGATCCTCCGGGGGGATACCCACCCCCCGGTCGACCATCGATACCACCGCCTCACCACCTGCCCGTCGTGCCGTCAGCAGCACCTCCGTATCGGAGGGCGAGTACTTGAGGGCGTTGCTGAGCAGGTTGGTGAGGACGCGCTCCAGCCGGTCCGGGTCCGCCAGGATGGGCGGGAAATCGGGCGGTATCTCCACCCGCACCCGCTCCAGATCCAGGACCCCGTCCAGCCGCAGCCTCAGGTCTTCCACAAAGGAGCGCAGATCCAGGCTCCTCGTGTTCAATTGAAGCTGTCTGGACTCCATGCGGGCCATGTCCACCAGATCCTGGATCATGGCGTTCATCCGGCGGGCGCTGGTGAAGATCGCCTCGGCGCTCTGCCGCAGCCGGCCACCCTGCCCGGCCCGATCCATCATCCGCACCAGCAGCTGCGCCTGGCCCTGCACCGCCGTCAGGGGACTCCGGAGGTCGTGGGAGACCATTCGCACCAGGTCCTCCCGCTGCTCCTGTAGCTGGTGCAGCTCCGAGACGTCGGTGAAACTGGCGACCGCCCCCAGTATCTCGCCCCCAGGACCCAGGATCGGCGCGGCGCCGATCGCGACCCACCGAGCCGGCCCGTCGGGCGGATGAAGTACCATCACGACCCCGTTGACCGCTTCGCCCTTCAGCGCCTTTGCCACCGGCGTCTGGTCCAGGGGGAAGGGCTCCCCCTCGGCCGTCTCGATCCCCAGCAGCTTCACCCGCTCGCCCAGGGGCATCCCCCGACTCTCCGCCGAGTAGCCCAGCATCGCCTGGGCAGCGGGGTTCATGCGGCGGATCTCCCCTTTCGGGTCGTAGATGACGATCGCGTCGACTATGGAGAGGATGGTGGCTTCCAGTTCGGCAGCTCGACGCTGCACCTCCTCTAGCAGCCTTTCCCGCTCCTCCTCGGCACGCTTGCGCTCGGTGATATCCCGAATGATGCTGACGGGAATCCGCTCCCGGCCGATGGTTCCGCCTGGGGAGCTCACCTCCACCGGGAAGCTGC
This sequence comes from Chloroflexota bacterium, assembly GCA_021806765.1. The sequence goes on from JAJZQR010000113.1 coordinate 2,953, forward strand.
TCCCATCCTTACGCCTGTGAAGGGTCTCGAAGGTGATCCCCTCCGCGGCCGCCTGCGCCATCTGCTCCTCTATAAGCCGGTTAGCCGTGGGCATCCGAAGCTGGTGGATAGTCATGGAGAGCAGCTCGGGGTAGCTGTAACCGTAGGCCTTGACCGCCGCCTCGTTGGCATCGACGATCCGGCCACGCCTCCCGACGAACAGGATGATGTCCCGGGCGCGCTCGAAGAGGAGCCTGTAGGTCCCTGGGGCTTCCGCGAGGCTCCGGCTCTCGCCGGCGCCGCCTCCGCCGGTCCTGTCTCCCTCTGATCTGGATCCGGGCGATGCCCGCTTCTTCCCGTCTTCGCTTCTATTGCCCACGGCATCTCCTAACCACGTGAATCCTGCGGGCGGGATTGGTGGTCGTGCCCGGCCGTCGCATCCCGCCACACCCACGGGCATAGTCTCGGCGAAGGGTCGATGAACTGCACGCCCATCGGAATCTGCGTGCAGGATAGGGGCCAGGGACCCGGCTCGTCTCGTGCCACCCACCTTCTACCATCTGGGACGATTCCCGCGATGGGGCAAGGTGGCACGCCCAGGCTGCGCCATCTCGATGGGAGCATTCCGAGGGCAGGCCCGATGGTGGGGGCTGCGTCGTGGGGATCGGTGCGCACCGCGCAGAGGAAAGAGCGGCGAAGCAACGAAACCGCTGCGACGCCGCCGCCCATGGCCAATATGTCTACGCTTTTGCTCGGCAGTCCTCGCCGTTCTAGCGAACCGTGCCTGCGACGGGCAAAGCTCCCAGGATCACCCGGCCCGTCGATCCGTCAACCAGCACTTCCTGGCCATCGGCAATGCGTCGAGTTGCCCGTGGCACGGACATGACCGCAGGAATGCCGTACTCCCGAGCTACGATGGCGGCGTGGGACGTCGCCCCTCCAGTCTCGGCGACCATGGCGGCGGCGACCGTAAAGAGCGGGGTCCAGGCAGGATTGGTGTAGGGGCACACCATAACCTCGCCGGGCTTCAGCCGGGCCCACTCCTGCTCGCCGCGCACCAGGCGAGCCGTCGCCCGAACCGTGCCGGCGCTGGCCGGGATCCCTCGCAGCCCGTCGCCGCCGGCTGCCAGTCGCATCCGGCTCTGCCACCGGGCGTTCACCACCCTGTAGGTAGCCTTTCGCCGCTTGATATGGCGCCTGGCCTCCGGCAGCCCTGGAGCCTTGCCCAGCAGCCACGGCCAACGTCGAAGCCGTCCTTCCACCAGGCTTCTGGCGGCCTCATAGCGGCCGTCCTGGCATTTGGGCTGAGACTCGGTCTCCATTAGCCCCAGCAACAAACAGCGCAGCGGGCTCGAATCCTGCCTCCAGGTAGGGGTTGAGAGATACCAGGTGGCACCCTCCCGATGGCCGTACTCGGCAAGAAACCGGCTCATGGAGTCCAGGAAGTCCCGTCCGGCCTCGAAGGTGCCGAGGGCATCCAGATCGCCTCCGGCAACAGCCTGCACCACCGCCGGCTCCTTCCGGAACCGGCGAGAGAGGGCCCACAGGGCCTCGTTGGTTTCCGAGGTCCGAGTGCGCAGCCCGGTCATCAGGTCGGAGGCCAGTTGGGATGCCCGTCGGGGTCCAACCGCCAGGGCAACCAGGGCTCGCAGCCAGCTATCGGCCCGCAGGCCGGCTCCTAGCTGAAACCGGGCCTTCAAGGCCGGTCGCCAGACGGCCAGGACGGCATCGGCCCGGGCCGCCAGGTCGGCATCGGAGAGGGTGGAGAGCGGGATCGGCCGGCTGATCTCCAGCAACTGTTCCCGGTACTCGGCCCACCAGCCTTCCCAATCCCGGTCGAGGGTGCGGACCGTGTACTTGGCCGAGCCCAGCAGTCGCCAGGTGGGCCTCAGCCTCGGGAAGGGCACGTACACATCGCGCCAGAGCTGTCCCTTCAGAGCTTCCACGTCCTCGGGGGAAGCGGCCAAGCCCTCGCCACACGCGGCGTCGGTCAACGCTTCGATCATCGCTGCGAAGAACAGGTTGTCCAGGGGCTTGGGGGCCAAAGGGTATCGCTCCCGACCCAACGGCTGAACGAGCCGCTGCCACCGATCCAGCCTGCTCTCCGGCGGGATGGGCTCGGTCTCTCGCTCGGCCAGGGTGGTGATGGGCCGCGTCTGGAGCAGGTAGAGGTTCCCCTGGGTCAGGGCAAACTCCACATCTTGCGGACAGCCGAAATGGCGCTCCAGCTGGAGGCCCAGGGTCGCCAGCCGCAGCAGCTGGGGGTTCGGCAGCAGCGGGTTGTCGGGATCGACCGGTTCGCCCTCCGCCACCCTCAGGTCGCCGGTGCGGTCGAGGTGGTAGACGTCCCCGGTCACCGCCCCGGATACGACGGCTTCCCCCAGACCGGCGGCCGCCTCGACCAGCATGCGCGCCGGCCGGCGGGTCACCGGGTCCACGGTAAACATCACCCCGGCGGCATCGGCCGGAACCATCTCCTGGACGATCAAGGCCATGGAGACCCCCAGGTGGTCGATGCCCAGCTCGTGCCGGTAGTGGAGGGCCCTGGGGCTCCAGAGGGACGCCCAGCAACGGCGCACGGCCTCGAACAGCTCACCGTCGCCTCCCACGTTCAGGGCAGTCTCCTGCTGCCCGGCAAAGGAGGCCTCAGCCAGGTCTTCCGCCGTCGCCGAGGAGCGCACGGCCACCGCCGGGGCACCCAGCCGGTGGTGGGCCTCCAGGATCTCTCGTGCCAAAGGCTCCAACAGAGGCCGGGAGGAAAAGGCGTTCGCAGCCTCGCTGCCGGCCGCATCCCACCGCTGTTGATCGATCAACGGGGAGAGCAGATCCCCCAGCCGCCAGGCGGAAATCTGTTCGGCATACGCCTGCGTGGTGATGCAGAAGCCGTTGGGGACGGGAAGGCCGAGGGTCAGCATCTCCCCCAGGTTTGCACCCTTGCCGCCGGCGACCGCGGCGTCGCCGCGCCCAATGTCACTTAGCCATCGAATCCGCACCAGCATACCTCCGACGACGAGGCTCCAGGCCGAGTCCAGCAGGGTAGAGGCGTAACTGTTTCCGAACAGGTATGCAACGAGGGCGCTCTGGTAGGTGGAGAGGATGTGCAGGGCGATTTGCCGAGCGGGAAGGTCTCCGCGGATCTGGCCCAGCCGCTGTCCGGCCTCCACCAACTCCGTGACGAGGCTCCAGAACTTCTCTCGGGAGGGGCTCACACTGGAGAGGTAGTTGGGATCCTGCAGGCTGTACTGCACGACGACTCGTGCCTGGGACCGGTTGGCCTCGGTGAGGCGGCCCCAGGCAGTGAGGACCGCGTGAATGCGCTCCAGGGGGGTCTTGTCCTGACCCATCTCGTCGAGCAGACGGGCAAGGCCTTCAGTCGACCGCTCGCCGAGGTAGCGCAGCACCCCGTCCTTGGTCTGAAAGTGGTTAAAGAAGGTGGCGCGACTGACACCGGCTCGAGCCGCGATCTCGTCCACCGTCGTCGCGTCGAACCCTTTCTCCTGGGCTAGCGCCATGGCAGCCTCGAAGAGGGCCTGCTTCACCTGGGCCTGCTTCAGTTCTCGCAATCCGCCGGTTCGCCGCAAGGTCTGGCCTCCCTCGCCCGCATGTTAGTAGATGCGAGTCAAATATTAGACTAGCGTCTAATATTCGTCAGGGGATGCGGGGGCTTCGACCTAGCCGATGACACAATTAGTCCTACTTTCCCACGTGCCATTTGCCGCTTCCTCTGCTACCCTGAAGACCCCATTCCAACCTCCATTGAGGATCCCTGGGTCCACCCCTTCCCGGCGCCTCGCCACCCGGCCTGCCGCGGAGAACGAGACAATAGGTCGCGTCCTTGCATCGTCTTCGCCATCTGCTCTTCAGGGAAAGCTGTGTCAGTCACCTCGCCGTGGCTCTCGGCGTCATCGCCCTCTCCTCCCTCCTGAGCACGGGCCCTCTCACGGCTTACCGGAGCACCTCTGTCGAGACCAGGCCCCTCGCTGAGCAGGGAGACGCCCGGCTGGATCAGTCCACCGAATCCAATCGCGGCGATCGACCCGCCGCGGCGCTGCAGCCCTGGGACGAAACGGCCGGGGTGCTCCCGCCACCCAGGGTCGTGGCGGCCCCCAGCCCCACCCCGGTCCCGCCGGTCCCCACGCCGACGGCCGTCCCGACCCCCACGGCCGCGCCCACACCGACGGCCGTCCCGACCCCCACGGCCGCGCCCACGCCGACGACGGCCCCCGACCGAGCCCGCGCTGAAAGGCCGCGTCGGGAGCCAGGCGGGCCACTGGAAGGAGAGCGAGCTGCCGGCGGAGCTGGCCGAGCTCCGATCCAACTCCGGGGCGGCCGGCCCCGGCTGGAGGGAGGTGGACAGGAGCTGGTGGCTTCGGGGATCGCCAAGGGGATAGTGCGCTTCCTGTCAGAGAGGCAGGCAGGGAGCACCATCTTCATGGTTGCCCGTCGCCGGTGTCGCTGCTACACTGGCGGCGAAACAGGTGTGTACCCTGCCAGCCGTCCCCCCTGGAGACCCCCATGGACAATCACCAACTCAACTGGATCACCAACTTCATCTGGGGTATCGCGGACGACGTGCTCCGCGACCTCTACGTCCGGGGCAAGTACCGCGACGTTATCTTGCCAATGACAGTACTTCGGCGCCTCGACGCTGTGCTTGAGCCCACAAAGCAGTCCATGCTGGACATGAAGGCTCGACTGGACAAGGCCGGCATCGTCAACCAGGATGCGGCGCTGCGGCGAGCGGCAGGCCAGTCTTTCTACAACACCTCCCCCTTCACCCTGCGCGACCTGCGGGCCCGCGCCAGCCAGCAGCAGCTTAAGGCCGACTTCGAAGCCTACCTGGAGGGCTTCTCGCCCAACGTCCAGGACATCCTGGAGAAGTTCGAGTTCCGCAACCAGATCCCCCGCCTCTCCCGGGCCGACGCCCTCGGGACCCTCATCGAGAAGTTCCTCGACCCGTCCATCAACCTCAGCCCCCAGCCCGTCCTGAACGGCAACGGCGCCGTAAAGCATCCTGGCCTGGACAACCATGCCATGGGGACGATCTTCGAGGAGCTGGTCCGCCGCTTCAACGAGGAGAACAACGAGGAAGCGGGCGAGCACTGGACGCCGCGCGACGCCGTGAAGCTGATGGCGCGGCTCATCTTCCTGCCCATCGCCGACCAGATCGAGTCGGGCACCTACCTCCTGTACGATGGGGCCTGCGGCACGGGCGGAATGCTCACCGTAGCCGAGGAGACCCTCAAGGAGCTGGCCATCGAGCACGGCAAGGAGGTTTCCACCATCCTCTACGGCCAGGAGATCAACGCCGAGACCTACGCCACCTGCAAGGCGGACCTCCTGCTCAAGGGCGAGGGGGACGCGGCGGACAACATTCGGGGTGGTCCCGAGTACTCGACCCTCTCCAACGACGCCTTTCGCTCCACGGAGTTCGATTTCATGCTCTCCAATCCCCCCTACGGCAAGAGCTGGAAGGGCGACCTGGAGAGGATGGGGGGCAAGGACGGGATCAAGGACCCTCGCTTCGTCATCGAGCACGCGGGCGACCCGGAGTACTCCCTGCTGACCCGCTCCGGCGACGGCCAGATGATGTTCCTCGCCAACATGCTTTCCAAGATGAAGCAGGAGACGGACCTCGGCAGCCGCATCGCGGAGGTCCACAACGGCTCCTCCCTCTTCACGGGGGATGCGGGCCAGGGCGAGAGCAACATCCGCCGCTGGATCATCGAGAACGACTGGCTGGAGGCCATCGTCGCCCTACCCCTGAACATGTCTTACAACACCGGCATCGCCACCTACGTCTGGGTGCTCTCTAACAAGAAGCCACAGCGCAGGCGGGGCAAGGTCCAGCTGATCGATGCGACCCAGTGGTCCAGGCCGCTTCGGAAGAACCTCGGCAAGAAGAACTGCGACGTTTTCATCGCCCTCGAGGAGGGCGAGCAGTCGAAGATCTTCCCCAACGAGGCTTTCGGATACTGGAAGGTGACGGTGGAGCGGCCGCTGCGCCTGGCCGTCGACCTGGGCGAGGGCGCCCGAGGGGTCTTCCGGAAAGCGTGCATGGAGGCGGGCGAGGAGCCGCTGACGAACCTGGTGGACCGGGTCGCGGCGGCTCTCGGGCCTGGCCCTCACCTGGACTTCAACGCCTTCATGGCCGAGGTGGAGGCCGACGCCGAGCGCCACGGGGTGAAGCTCCCCACCAAGCGGATGAAGCTGCTCCAGAGCGCCCTGGCGCGGCGGGACGAGGCGGCGGAGCCGGTGGTCAAGAGGGTCCACAAGCCCGGGAAGGCGGAGCCCGATCCGATTCGCGGCCGGTACGAGGCCGTCGTCGGCGGCAGGCGCTGCGTGGTGGAGTACGAGCCGGACCCCGAGCTGCGGGACACCGAGCAGGTGCCGCTGCTGGAGGAGGGCGGCATCGAGGCCTTCGTCCGCCGGGAGGTGCTGCCCTACGCGCCGGACGCCTGGGTGGATCAGGACGCCACGAAGACCGGCTACGAGATCTCCTTCACCCGCTACTTCTACAAGCCGCAGCCGCTCCGCACTCTTGAAGAGATCAGGGCGGACATCGTGGCACTGGAAAGGGACACCGAGGGATTGCTGGAAGCGATCCTGGACCCCCGATAACAATACGCAAGGACCCGAGCAGACTCGCTATTTCACGGAGAGTGCGCGATGCCCAACTTCGACTCAACAAAGACATCGCTGAAGAACGTCCTCGACCAGATCGTGGACGGCCGTATGCGGCTCCCGGACTTCCAGCGTGGATGGGTCTGGGACGATGAGCATATTAGGTCGCTGCTGGTAAGCATCGCTCGCGGTTTCCCAATCGGGGTCATTATGCTGCTGGAGAACGGCGGCGAGGCGAGGTTCCAGGTTCGCCTGGTAGAGGGCGTAGAGCCAGCAATGGCGAACGGCAAAGTTGAGCAGTTGATCTTGGACGGGCAGCAGCGGCTCACGTCGCTCACCCAGGTGCTTCGACTGAGCCGAGCGGTGAAGACCAAAGACGCTCAGAAACGCGAGGTCGAACGCTACTACTACATCGACGTCGAGAAGGCGCTTCAGGGCAACGGCAGTATCGAGGACGCCATCATTGGAGTAGATAGCAGCAAGACACTCAAGAGCGATTTCGGCCGCAAGATAGACCTGGACCTCAGCACCCAGGAGAAGGAGTTCGGCGCGTTCTACTTCCCATGCAACCAGATTCTGAACTCCGACCGATGGGAAGAAGGTCTGATGGCATTTGACGTATCGAGATTCCCTCGCTACATGAAGTTCAGGAGCGAAGTCCTCAGCAGATTCCGTGACTACGAGATACCGATAATCAGCCTGAGCAAAGAGAACAGCAAGGAGGCTGTCTGTATAGTTTTCGAGAAGGTGAACACCGGTGGTGTCTCGCTGTCTGTGTTCGAACTGGTCACGGCCACGTATGCCGCTGACGGCGTTAATCTCCGTGAGGAGTGGTTCGGCTCAACAGAACGTAAGCTTCCCGGTCGCAAGAAGGAGCTCGCGGAAAAGCCCCTGTTGCGGGAAATCACACCCACTGACTTCCTGCAAGGCATTTCCCTTCTCTATACATACGATCGCCACCAGCAAGATCTGCAAGTGGGCCGAACGGCTAAGGAGGTAACAGCGGTCAGCGCAAGACGTGAACAGGTATTAGCGCTACCACTCAATGCCTACCTGAAGTGGAACGAGATGCTCACCAAGGGGTTTCTAGCGGCAGCCCATTTCCTTGAGAGAGAAGGCTTCCAGGACATTGACTACCTGCCATATCGGACTCAGTTGGTCCCACTAGCAGCGGTCATGGTACATCTCCAGGATCGCTGGCTGGAGCCCGTAATCTACGACAAGCTGGCCCGGTGGTTCTGGTGTGGGGTGTTCGGTGAACTGTATGGGGGCGCTGTCGAAACTCGCGTTGCCCTCGACGTTCAGGACCTCCTGAGTTGGATCAACGAACCCGCTGCGGGTGAACCGGCGACTGTAGTCGCAGCTGGCTTCCAGCCTTCGCGGCTCGATACGCTCCGCACGCGTACAAGCGCGGCGTACCGGGGACTATACGTCCTGCTTCAGCGCGACGGGTCGAAGGACTTCTTCTGGAAGACGGAGATAGTGGACCTTGATCCTGCCGGTTACGCCATCGACATTCACCACATCTTCCCACGCAAGTGGTGTGTGGACAGAAACGTCCCCGAGCGAGTGTTCAACTCCATAGTCAACAAAACGCCCATCTCCTACAAGGCAAACAGGAAGATTGGTGGGGCTGCCCCATCGTATTACCTAGAGCAGTTAAGGACCGATCCGCAGGTTCAGATGACCGTGGCAGAGCAGGATGCAATTCTAAAGAGCCATCTAATACAGCCAGATCTGCTGCGCTCGAACGACTTCAATGCCTTCTATGAGCATCGAAAGCGGGAGCTTATCAAGGCCATCGAGAGGGCGATGGGGAAACCCATTCTTGCGGGAACCCCTGAGTCGCCTGCCGAGGATGTGGTGGATGATGAGGTACCGGACTGATGCCTGGTTCGCTAGCGCTTGCTCGAGGATTCCGGCCCTACCCCTCCTACAAGGACTCGGGCGTGCCGTGGGTGGCACAGGTGCCGGACCATTGGCAGGTGCTGCCTGGGTTCGCTACGTTCGCTCCAAAACTGGCGAAGAACTCCGGTATGGTCGAGAAAACCGTCCTCTCTCTTAGCTACGGGCAGATCATCGTAAAGCCCGGCGAGAGACTGCATGGACTTGTGCCCGAATCCTTCGAGACGTACCAGATCGTCGATCCCGGCGACATCATCCTCCGGACCACGGACCTGCAGAACGATCAGGTCAGCCTGCGAGTGGGCAAGGTCAGACAGCGCGGGATCATCACGTCTGCGTACTTGTGCCTGCGGGCACATAGTCATCTATCGGATGACTACGCCTACCTGCTTCTCAACTCCTACGACCTGATGAAGGTCTTCTATGGGTACGGCTCGGGCCTTCGTCAGAATCTCGATTTCACCCACATCAAGCGAATGCCCATAGTCGTGCCTCCGAGTCAAGAGCAGGCCGCAATCGTCCGCTTCCTCGACCACACCAACCGGCGCATCCGGAGCTACATTGCCGCCAAGAAGAAACTGATTGGCCTGCTGAACGAGGAGAAGCAGGCCATCATCAATCATGCTGTGACGCGAGGCCTCGACCCCAACGTCCACCTCAAGCCGTCGGGGGTGGAGTGGCTGGGAAACGTGCCAGCGCACTGGGATGCCTACAGGCTAAAGCACGTCGCAACCATTCAGACTGGGATCACGCTAGGCAAGAACTATGGATCTGTATCCCTCGTGGAGCGTCCTTACTTGCGCGTGGCAAACGTGCAAACAGGCAAACTCGACCTCTCACATGTCACAACCATCCGTCTCCCTGCATCTGAGGCAGCAGCCTCATTGTTGCGGAAAGGCGACGTGCTGATGACCGAAGGCGGCGACATCGACAAGCTGGGGCGCGGTTGCGTATGGAACGGGGAGATTCCCGACTGCCTACACCAGAACCATGTTTTTGCCGTACGCCCTCGGCAAGTAGCTATGCTACCCGGTTTCCTCGTCGCTCTCATGGCTTCACGGCACGGACGTAGCTATTTCGAGAGAACAGCCAAGAAGACCACGAACCTGGCATCAACTAACAGCACCACGCTGGGCAGCTTTCCTGTCCTCCTGCCCACAGTTGACGAGCAGCAGCAGATCCTTGAGTGGATTGATGGACATACTCGGCCCCTCACCCGAGCGGTAGACAGGGCCGAACTCGAGATCGCCCTCATCCGTGAGTATCGCACCCGCCTCATCGCCGACGTGGTGACAGGCAAGCTGGACGTGCGCGAGGTTGCGGCCGGCCTGCCGGACGAGGTTGAGGCAGCGGAGGCTCTTGAATATACAGACGCTCTGGTAGACAGTGAAGAAGGAACCGAGGATACAGGTTTCGAGGAATCGGCGGCCACGGGTATAATTGAAACGGACTCGCAGATGGACTAGCCGAACCCCTAGCTGACGGTCGCGTCGGGTCAGTACCGTCTGGGCAGCTTCTGCCCCGAGCGCGCTGATGAACATCGGTTCCGTTCTCGCGGGGCACGGCACCTGTACCGAACCCGAGTTGTCTGGAGCGTAGAGCTCATGGCCTCAGTTCCGGCCGATCCCAAGATCTACCACATCACGCACTGGAAGAACCTGGCTGGGATCATCGAGTGCGGCGGGCTATGGTCAGACGCAAAGAGGATCGAGAACTCCTTGCGGGCCGAGATCGTGGGCATCACCGACATCAAGGCTCGCCGATTGAAGGAACTGGAAGTCAGGTGCCATCCTGGAACGAAGGTAGGGGACTACGTGCCCTTCTACTTCTGTCCGCGCTCCATCATGCTCTACATATTGTACATGGGTAACCATCCCTCGCTAACCTATCGAGGAGGCCAGGGGCCCATCGTGCACCTTGTGGCGGATCTGAAAGAGACGGTGAGATGGGCCAGTGCTGAGGGGCAAACATGGGCCTTCTCTGACCGGAATGCTGGCATCCGCTATGCCTCCTTCTTCAAGCAACTCATCGACCTACCGAAGGTAGACTGGTCAGCCGTCGCCAACAACGACTTCCGAGATCCAGTTGTGAAAGAGGGCAAGCAGGCGGAGTTCCTCGTCCACGGGTTTTTCCCTTGGGAACTAGTAGAGATGATTGGCGTCGCCTCCAGAAACGTGGAGTCGAAGGTAGGCGAGATACTGGTGGAAGCGAGCCACAAGCCTACCGTATCCTTTGAGAGAGCCTGGTATTTCTGATGAAGGAGGGTGAGGCGGTGATCGAGTGGACTCGCGGTGACATTTTGCAGGCTGACGCCGAGGCGCTTGTCAATACGGTCAACTGCGTAGGCATCATGGGCCGTGGCATCGCCCTCCAATTCCGCAAGGCCTTTCCAGAGAACTACAAGCTGTATCGTGCGGTGTGCGAGCGTGGAGAACTACACCCCGGGATGATGCTCGTGTACGATCTGGGGAGACTGCACAACCCACGGTACATAGTCAACTTCCCTACGAAGCGCCACTGGAAGGGTAAGAGCCGAATCGAGGACATTGAGGCAGGCCTGCCAGCACTCGTGGAGGAAGTCAGGCGCTACAACATCCGTTCCATCGCAATCCCACCCTTGGGCTCAGGATTAGGGGGTCTAGACTGGAAGGATGTCCGTCCGAGGATCGAGCGGGCTTTCCGAGATCTACCTGATGTTCACGTACTGATATACGAGCCTGGGAACTCCCCAGCCGCTGAAGAGATGCCGAAGGGGAAGCGAATCCCTCACATGACCGCAGGTCGGGCAGCGCTAATTGGCCTCATACGTCGATACCTCGCCGCTGCTATGGACCCGTGGGTGACTCTGCTCGAGATCCACAAGCTGATGTACTTCATGCAGGAGGCGGGACAGCCCCTACGGTTACGCTACGAGAAGGGCTTCTACGGTCCCTATGCTACGAACCTGCGGCATGTGCTCAACGAGATCGAGGGGCACTTCATAGGTGGCTACGGAGATGCGGCGGACCATCCGAACACACAGATCAGGCTCATTCCCGAAGCGACGCACCAGGCCGAGGACTTCCTGGCGGAGGATGAAGAGACACGGCAGCGGTTCGACCAGGTGGCGGACCTGATCGAAGGCTTCGAGACGCCTTTCGGGATGGAGCTTCTCACGACAATTCACTGGGTTGTCACTCAGGAGGGTGTGACAAGCCCTGAGGATGCGGTGGCGAAGGTGTACGCATGGAATGCCAGAAAGAGGATGTTCGGGCAGGAGCACCTGCGTGTGGCCTGGGACACCCTCGTGGAGCGCGGCTGGATGCCGACGTCTCTGAAGTCTCTGGAAGCAGCAGCCAACACGGGTGCGAGTTCGACATCCGAGTGATCGCCGCGCTGCCGCGTGACTTGCCGGTTGCGCGGCGGAACCCGTTGACGCGAGTATGGTGATCTTCCCCAAGCTTGTCCCGATAACTAGAGCCAAGGCTTGAGTTGCGCCTATGCAACGCGAAGCTCGTTGTGTTGCACAAATCGAGATTCATGAAACACAACGCAACTTGAGTTGCATGCGTGCAACACAAGAGGCTGAATAAGTACGTACCCCTCTGGGCATAATACGGCTCTCGCCGATACTTGACGGTTACTTGATTGCTGAGCCCGCCGCAGGGTTGGAACGGCGCGTGAGGCCGGTTTTCACAGCGTATTCCGCGAGTCCTGGGCACCTGTCTGCTTGGAGTTTACTTGACGGGTACTTGATTCCCGGGCCGGATCGGGAGAGATTGTGAAAACGGGCACCACCGAAAAGGGGCTGGAGAGCCTGATCGTCGCGACGATGACCGGCCTGCCGGCGGCACCCGCGTCGACCGACGATTTCACCCACGATCCCGTTGCGCCCTACGGCGGGACCGGTTGGCTCCAGGGCGACCCGGCCGATTACGACCGAGAGTTCGCTGTGGACCTCGCCCAGCTCCGCGCCTTCCTGGTGGAGACCCAACCCG
>JAJZQR010000464.1 GCA_021806765.1 Chloroflexota bacterium
AGGGAGGTTTTCCGTGACCGAGCCTGTCCGCCACATGAAGATGTGGATGACCAAGCGGTTTGGCCACAAGACGGTGTTGAACAACTTCACCCTGGAGATGAAGGGCAACGAGTTCGTCACCTTCCTGGGGCCCAGCGGCTCCGGCAAGTCCACGGCCCTGAACTGCATCGCGGGCCTCGTCCCCATCACCGAAGGTGAAGTCTGGGTGAACGATCGGCGGCTGGACACCCTTCCGCCCGAGAAGCGTGGATTGGGGATGGTGTTCCAGAACTACGCCCTCTTCCCCCACCTCACCGTCTTCAAGAACGTCGCCTTTGGCCTGGAGCTGCGCCGGGTGCCCCGCAAGGAGATCAGGGTGAGGGTGGGCGAGATACTCTCCCTGGTGCGGCTGGAGGGGTTTGAGGAGCGCTACCCCAGCCAGCTTTCCGGCGGCCAGCAGCAGCGGGTGGCCATCGCCAGGGCGCTGGTGGTGCGGCCCGGCCTCCTGTTGTTGGACGAGCCCCTCTCCAACCTGGATGCCAAGCTGCGCATCGACATGCGGGGCGAGATCAAGCGACTCCACTACGAGTTGGGGCTGACCTCCGTCTACGTTACCCACGATCAGAGTGAGGCCCTGTCCCTGTCGGATCGGATCGTCCTGCTGAACGATGGCTTCATTCAGCAGGTGGGTTCGCCCAAGCAGCTGTTCAACGAGCCGGCCAACCTCTTCGTGGCCGATTTCATGGGTTTCAAGAACTTCTTCCCGGGCAAGGTGGCGGGCTTCGACGACGCTGGAACGCTCCTGGCGCGAGATGGGCTCCCGATTCGTGTGCGGAACCACGTCCGGCTTGCGGTCGGATCCGCCGTGACGGCGGCCATCCGGCCGGAAGACATCCGGTTGGTCCGTGAGGCCGAGGGAGGGGAGATGGCTCCTCGAGAGAACCTCTATCGCGGCGACGTGAAGCTGGCCGAATACCTGGGCAAGGAGAGTGATCTGCTGGTGGGGTGCGAGGGGCTCGGCCAGGTGAGGGTCCGCACCCAGGAGGATGTGGCCGTGGGGGATAGGGTGGAGCTGTTCCTGGACCCGCGCAAGGTCGTCCTGTTGGACTCCAGCATCCAGGCGGTGAGGTGAGCCATGACAGTCGAGGCACAACGCTTACCTGCCCGGTCGAGACCGAAGTCCGGGGAGAGGAGCTACGACCTATCCGTCTTGCTGCTCCTGCTTCCCGCGATCCTGGTGGTGCTGGTTCTCTTCGTTTACCCCTTCATCTACGGTCTGATGCTCAGCTTCATGCCGTTGGAGGGGGGTGTCTCCGCCTCGAACTACGTCAAGTTCTTTCAGGATAGCTACCAGCGGGAGTCTCTCTTCAACACCCTTCGGCTGGCGGTTCCCAACACCATCATCGTGGTGTGTACGGCCGTCCCGGCTGCCTACGTCATGCGTCGGGGGATGTGGGGCGAGAGCCTGATCACCACCCTTCTCATCCTGCCCATCAGTCTGGGTACGGTGCTCACCGCCGAGGGGATCATCGGCTATTTCGGTCCCCACGGCTGGTTCAACCAGATCCTGGAGAAGCTGGGCCTCATCCAGGAGCCGCTGCGTCTCACCCACAATTGGACCGGTGTGATGATAGCGATGTACTTCAAGGAGTTCGCCTTCTGCTTTCTGATGCTGCTCGGGTACGTCTCGGGCATCAACCCGAACATCGAGTACTCTGCCCGGGTGCTGGGGGCGAGCCCCCTGGACGTGCTCCGACGGGTGATGCTGCCCCTCATGGCGCCGGGCATCGCCATTGCCACCTGCCTGACCTTCGTGACGAACTTCAGTGTGTTTCCTTCCGCCATGCTGGTGGGCGAGCCGGCGGGCGCCACCCGCAGCATCGCCATCGCCGCCTACCAAATGGCCTTCGAGCACTACGACTTCTCCATGGCCACCTCCATCGCCATGATCATGGGCTTCACGGAGCTGGCGGTCGTGGTGGTGATCCTCGCTCTGCGGGAGAGGCTGTACAGGGGCTCGGCCATATCCGGGGCGAAGGGATAGGAGGGATCGAAATGGAACAGGTACGACGCTCCCCGTGGTTTCTCGCCTTCTACCTCTTCGTGTTCGCCTTCACCCTGAACATCATGGGGATCGCGGGCCACGTCATCGTCAGCTCTTTTGCCAAGAGCTGGTTCGGCGGTTCCCTGCCCGCCCAGTTCACGGCCGAGTGGTACCCCTACAACTTCTCCTTCTACGGCCTCGCCGGGCTGATTTCGGTGACGTTCCAGGTGGTGGTCGCGGTGCTGGCGGTGGCCCTCGGCATAGGCTTTCTGGCGGCATACGCCCTTGCTAGGGCGGACTTCCCCGGCAAGAAGTACCTGACGGTGCTCTTCCTGCTGCCGGTGCTGCTCCCCCAGATAGCCTACGGTATCCCCTTGGCCACCGTCCTCTACCGGTACGGTTTGGGCGGCACGGTGCTGGGGGTTATCGTGGCCAACTCGGTGCCGATGATTCCCTTCGCCATGTTCATCCTGGTGCCCTTCATCGAGCAGATCGATCGAAACATGGAGTCTTCGGCCCGGGTGCTGGGAGCCTCCCGGTTGGATATCATCCGCCGCGTGCTGTTGCCCCTCAGCGTGCCGGGGTTGCTCACCGCCGGCGTGCTGACCCTGACCTCGACGGTGGCCAACTTCGAGCTGACCTTCCTCGCCTCCGGGGCGGGTTCTCAGACCATCGTCGTTGCTCTCTACTACGCCATGTTTGCCGCCGGTATCCGGCCCACCTACTCGGTGGACGCCATGGCGGTCATCTACATGGTGCTGGTGA
>JAJZQR010000114.1 GCA_021806765.1 Chloroflexota bacterium
CTCCTTGTGTATGGCCGAGGTGACGGCGGCGGCCGTCTCGCCGCTCTTGGCCAGATCCACCGCCTTCACGATGGCCTGGAAAGCCGCCTCGCCGGACATCGCCTGCACCTTGCCGAACTGCAGCGCGCCCAGGTCGACGTTGTGCAGGTCCAGCACCTCGATGACGCCGTCCTCGTGGGTGGCGTCGGCCACCCGTTCGATGGATCGAATGGGTACTTCCTGGCCGACGATGCGCGCCGCCTGGCGCATGGTCGCCCCGTCGCCCACCACTATGGGCCGGCAAACGGCACGGATCTCCGGCGTGGTAAGGGCCTTCACCACGATTTCGGGTCCCGATCCGCTAGGGTCCCCCATGGTGACGCCCAGAATTGGCCTGTTGTCGCTCATGTCTGTCTCCCCCGTAGACAATCGATGCTCTGTATTATAGCCCTCTCGTCGCCGAACCCTCCGGCCTTGGTTACCACCCGCAGGCCGTCGTGGGCTCCGCCCATCAACAGCCCCGCCGGAACCCCCGGCTGTACCTCTCCCAGGGCCCGGATGGCGCCCGCCCCCAGGATGCTGCACAGGGCTCGGGCAATGTCGCCGCCCGTCATGAACAGCCCGGCCATGGGGGAGCGGGAGAGCACCGCTCCGGCGGCTTCCGCCAGCCCCAGGGCCGTGGCCACCCCCTGACCCTGCTGGAACCGAGAGAAGGCGGTCGTGATGGCCACGCTACGACCCTGGTTCAGGAGGGCGATCGCCCTGTCCACCGCCTCAGCATCCCCCTCCCCCCGAGCGCCGAGGGGAACCAGCACCAGGCGGCCCTCCTCCGATGCCCGCTTCAGCTGCTCCGCGGTGACCTGATGGCGGCTGCCTGCCACCACCAGAGCCGGCCTGGGATCCTCGGGCCACCGGAAAAGGGCTCTCGGCCTCTCCAACCCCAGAGCCCGGGGCCACTCCTCGGCCAGCCCGGCCGATCCGCAGGGAAGCCATCCTTCCAGCTGCGCCACGGCCAGGGCGAGGGTGCGCAGATGAGCGGGGGTCTCGGCGTCGGCGGCGACGATGTCGGCCCTTTCGGCCCTCAGGGCCCGGGCTACCGCACCGGCCCCCTGCTCGACGGTGGAGAGAGGGAGGTAACCCACTGAGAGGCTGGTCTGTTTGGCCAGGAGGGTGGGGAGGTGCGACTCCCTGGCGGGCCAGAGGGGATCGCCGGCAAAGCTGCTCTCCGCCAGAGGCGTTCCGTGGACCAGGTGATATCCGCCCACGGTGGTGCGACCGTTGGAGGGGAAGGCCGGGGCCACCAGCGCTCGTTCCAGCCCCAGCCCCTCCAGCAGCCCCTCCAGCTCGGGCCCCAGGTTGCCCCGCAGGGTGGAATCGATCTTCTTGTAGACGGCCCGATCGCCGAACCGCCGCGCCGCCTCCCTGGTCTTCCGGCGGGATTCCTCGGCCGGAAGGTCCCGGCTGTCGGTGCTCACCACCGCCATCTCGGCCGGCGGCAGTTCACCCTCCGCCAGCATGACCACCGTGTGCAGCCCTCCCTTGGCGAACTGCACCCCGGTGTCCATGGCGCCGGTCAGGTCGTCGGCGATTATGCCCAGCTCAACCACAGGAATACCCTTCGGTGGAGTTCTGGGTTCTGGGTTCTGGGTTCTGAGTGCTCGTTTCCCAGAACTCAGAACTCAGAACCCAGAACCGACTAGGGGAACAGCAGGATCTTGCCGGCCTTGCCCGAGAGGGCCAGCTCGAAGGCGTCCACGTACTGGTCCATGGGGAATCGATGGGTGATCACCTGCTTCGGATCGAACTTCTTGCTGGCCAGCAGCCGGTCCATCTGATGCCAGGTCTTCCACATGATCCGGCCGGTGGTCCCCTTGATCGTGGCCTCCTTGTAGACCACGTCGTCGGTGGTGTTCATGGTGAAGGGGGCCCCGCTCAGCCCCACCAGGCGGATCTGGCCGCCCATCCGGATCAGATCGAAGGCGAGGCGGGTGCCCGGCGCGCTGCCGCTCAACTCCACTGCCAGGTCGACGCCCCTGCCGCCGTTCATCTCCTTGATGGTCGCCACGGCGTTCACCTTGGCCGGGTTCACCCCGATGGCCTGGGGGACGATCTTTTCGGCCATGGCCAGCCGCTCCGGGTTCACGTCCATGATGAACAGGGGATGGGCTCCCTCGGCCGCGGCCACCTGGGCCGTCATGATGCCGATGGGGCCGCAGCCGATGATGGCGACGCTGCCTACCTCCAGCGGGTCCACCAGCAATCCGTGGACGCCCACGCCCATCGGTTCCATCAGGGCGCCCAGCTCGGGATCAGTGCCGGGAGCCAGCTTCCAGGCGCAGACGGCCGGAATGGCCGCGTACTCGGAGAAGCAGCCCTCCACGTGGACGCCCAGGATCTTCATGCTCTCGCAGGCGTGCTGGTTGCCCGTCTGGCACTGGTAGCAGTGGCCGCAGGGGATGTGGGTCTCGCAGGCGATGAGGTCGCCGGCCTTGAGGTGGCTCACCCGCTCGCCGGTATCGACCACTTCGCCGCAGATCTCGTGTCCGAAGGTCATGGGGGTCTTGATCCGCTGGGCCGCCCACTCGTTCCATCCGTAGATGTGGATGTCGGTGCCGCAGATGGCGGCGGCCTTCACCCGCACCAGCACGTCGTCGGGCCCCACGCCGGGCACCGGGAGCTCCACCAGCTCGGCGCCTCGTTCGGGGCGTGTCTTCCTCAGCGCTTTCATCGATACCTCCTGGATATCCCCTCTCCCAGAGGGAGAGGCGGTTCCGATCGATACACTCATAGGGGCGGGTCTCAGACCCGCCCCCGGACGATAAGATCGACTACGTAGGGCAGGGCGCTCTGCCCTGCGGCCGGCCTCCAAAATGCCCTATACCGCCGCCAGGCTCCGCTTGAAGATGTGATAGTGCTCCAGGGCCTTGCCCGCTCCGATGGCGACGCACGACATAGGATCGTCGGCCACGTGGGCCGGCACGCCCGTTTCCCTGGTCAGCAGCTTATCCAGGTGGCGCAGGAAGCCTCCGCCGCCGGTCATGACCATCCCTTTGTCGATGACGTCGGAGGCCAGTTCCGGTGGGGTTTGCTCCAGCACCGTCTTGACGTTGACGACGATGGCCTGGAGGGCGTCCTGGATCGCCTCGGTCACCTCGTCGGAGGAGATGGTGATGGTCTTCGGCAGGCCCGCGATCTGGTCGCGACCCCGTACCTCCAGATCCATCGGGTCCTTCAGCGGGAGCGCGCTGCCTATGCGGATCTTGATCTCCTCGGCCGTCCGGTCACCGATCAGGAGATTGAAGCGCTTCTTGACGTAACTGGCGATCATCTCGTCGATCTTGTTCCCGGCGACCCGGATGGAGCTGCTCACCACGATGTCGTTCAGGGAGATGACAGCGGCCTCGCAGGTCCCGCCGCCGATGTCCACCACCATGTTGCCGCTGGGGCCGCCGATGGGGATGCCGGCTCCGATGGCCGCTGCCAGGGGTTCAGCTATCAGGTGGGCGACCTTGGCGCCCGCCTGGATCGTGGCATCCTGGACGGCCCGGCTCTCGACGTTGGTAATACCGGCCGGGATGCAGACCATGACTTCGGGGCGGAAGAGCCGGACGCGGCCGCACACCTTGGTGATGAAGTAGCGGAGCATCGCCTCGGTGATCATGTAGTCCGCTATGACCCCATCCCGCATCGGCCGGGTCACGATGATGCTGCCCGGCGTTCGCCCCAGCATCTGGCGGGCCTCTTCTCCTACCGCGACCACCCGATTCTCGTCGGCCGAATATGCCACTACCGAGGGCTCGTTCAGGACGATGCCCTTGCCTTTCACGTAAACCAGCACGTTCGCGGTGCCGAGGTCGATACCAATGTGCATGCCTAGCATACTGACTCCGTGAGCTTGCGGCAGTGAGATGGGCGCCGCCTAAGATAACGATGGTAGGGGCAGAGTCCCGAGCGCCGGAAAGGTTGCCTGGAGCAGTCTCAGCCGATTATATCATAGGAGTCCGGCGCTCATACACCGGGATTTGGAGGCATATGCCGACCCCTTCCCCCCTCGCGGAGGAAGGGGCAGGGGAAGAGGGGAAGTCCTACCCCTTCTTTATCGAGGCCCCTATGCTCGCCAGCGTTCCCACTATGTCGGAGTAGCCCCGGTTCACGTGGTGGGCGTCCTCGACGATGGTGGTCCCCTCGGCCGCCAGGGCAGCGAGGATCACGGCGGCTCCTGATCGGATGTCCAGGGCCTTGACGGTGGTGCCCGTCAGGTGAGTGGGGCCCACGATCTCGGCGGTCTGTCCCGACACCTCGATGTCGGCTCCCATCTTCCTTAGCTCTTGCGCGTACAGGAGCCGGTTCTCGAACACCCGCTCGTGGATAAGGCTGGTGCCCACCGCCTGGGTGAGCAGCGCCCCAAAGGCGGCCTGGAGGTCCGTTGGGAAGCCGGGATAGTGGATGGCCTGGATCTCCACTGCGCTCATGGGGCGGCGGCCCGCCACCCGCAGCCGGCCTTCCCCCTCCTCCACTTCGATGCCAGCCTCCAGTAGCTTGTAGGTCACCGGGTCCAGGTGCTCGGGGATCACCCGTTCCAGCCGTACCTCGCCCCTGGTGATGGCGGCGGCGATGGCGAAGGTGCCGGCGTACAGCCGGTCTGGTATCACCGAGTAGTCGGAGCCGTGAAGTTCCTCGACCCCCTCCACCTCCAGGCGGGTGCTGCCGATGCCGGAGATTTTGGCCCCCATCTCCACCAGGAAGTTGGCCAGATCCACCACCTCGGGCTCCACCGAGGCGTGCTTGATGACGCTGTGCCCTTTGGCCAGGACGGCGGCCATCAGCAGGTTCTCGGTTCCGGTGTGGCTGGGGTAGTCCAGGTAGAAGGTGGCTCCGTGAAGGCCGCCGTTTTCCGTGGCCGCCACGTAGTTGCCCTTGCTCTGTTGGATCCGGGCGCCCATGGCGACGAAGCCCCGAATGTCCACGTTGACGGGACGCATCCCGATGGCGCATCCCCCCGGATGGGGCGCCTGGGCCTCCCCCACTCGGGACAGCAGGGGGCCCATCACCAGGAAAGATGCCCTCATTCGGCGCATCAGGTCGGAAGGAGGAGCGCTGGACTTGATCTCGGCAGCCTCGATGGCGAGGCTACCATTTCCCAGAAAGTCGACACGGGCGCCGATCGACTCGAGCACCCGTGCCATGGACCGTATATCTTCTATGTCGGGGATGTTCTGGATGACGCAGCGTTCCCTGGTGAGCAGGCAGGCCGCCATGATCGGTAGGGCGGCGTTCTTTGCCCCGTCCACCTGGACCGTTCCGCTTACCGGTAACCCTCCTTCTATGATCAGCCGTTCAGTGGTTGAGACGCTGTTCCCTCTCGGGTCAGGGATGGGACCAACCAGGGGATCGCCGGCCAGGGTCATCTCTGCGAGCTTCTCCTTCTCCGAAGCTCGGCGACCTTCAACCGGGCCATCGATCTTCGGAGGGCCGCCTCCGCGGATTCCGCTTCCGTGCCATGACCCCGCGGCTGGTCTGCCAGGATCCTCTCGGCTCGCTGGCGTGCCTCCTCGGCCCGGGCTACGTCGATCTCGTCGGCCCGCTCGGCTGCGTCGGTAAGCACCTCGACGCGGTTGTTATTGACCTGAAGGAACCCGCCGCTGACGGCCATCACCACTTCGTTCCCATCCTGCTGGATGCGCAGAACCCCAGGATTCAAGGAGGTGAGCAGCGGGGCGTGCCTGGGCAGAATGCCGAGGATGCCCAGCGATCCGGGCGCCACCACCATATCGGCCTCGCCGGTGAACACCACCCGCTCGGCGCTAATTACCTCGACGTCCAGCTTTACCATCTCTTTTGCCCTAGCTCGCGGCCAACTGCTCGGCGTTGGCCACGGCCTCCTCTATAGTGCCCACCATGTAGAAGGCCTGCTCGGGCAGGCCGTCGTGCTTGCCCTCCAGGATCTCCTTGAAGCCCCGGACCGTTTCGTGGATGGGTACGTACTTACCCTCGCGGCCCGTGAAGGCCTCGGCCACGAACATCGGCTGCGATAGGAACCTCTGGATCTTTCGTGCCCGGCCCACGGTCTGTTTGTCGTCTTCGCTCAGTTCGTCGATACCAAGGATCGCTATAATGTCCTGTAGATCCTTATACCGCTGTAGCACTTTTTGCACTTCACGTGCCACATCGTAGTGTTCTCGGCCTACAACCTTGGGGTCCAGGATGCGGGAGGTGGATGCCAGTGGGTCCACCGCCGGGAAGAGCCCCTGCTCCGCGATGGACCGTTCCAGTGAGATGGTGGAGTCCAGGTGCGCGAAGGTGGTGGCCGGCGCCGGGTCGGTGTAGTCGTCGGCCGGCACGTAGATCGCCTGCACCGAGGTGATGGAACCTTTCTTGGTGGAGGTGATCCGCTCCTGAAGCTGGCCCATCTCCGTGGCCAGGGTCGGCTGGTAACCCACAGCCGAGGGCATGCGGCCCAGCAGGGCCGACACCTCGGAACCCGCCTGGGTGAAGCGGAAGATGTTGTCGATGAAGAGCAGGACGTCCTGGCCCTGATCCCGGAAGTACTCCGCCATGGTGAGTCCGGTCAGCCCCACCCGA
Source organism: Chloroflexota bacterium (assembly GCA_021806765.1). The sequence goes on from JAJZQR010000114.1 coordinate 6,562, forward strand.
AGCCTCGCTCCCGGCGGCTCGTTCATCTGACCGAAGACCAGGGCCGTCTTGGCGATCACGCCCGAGTGCTTCATCTCCAGCCAGAGGTCGTTGCCCTCGCGGGTCCGCTCCCCCACGCCCGAGAAGACGGAGTATCCGCCGTGCTCCGTGGCGATGTTGCGGATCAGTTCCTGGATGATGACGGTCTTGCCGACTCCGGCGCCGCCGAAAACGCCCACTTTGCCGCCCTTCATGAAGGGGGCGATCAGGTCGATAACCTTGATGCCGGTCTCGAAGATGTGGGGCGTGGTCTCCTGCTCGTCGAAGGATGGGGCCGGCCTGTGGATGCTGTACTTCTCCTCTGTCTCCACCGGCCCCATTTCATCTATAGGCTCTCCGAGGACGTTGAAGATCCTGCCCAGGGTCTCCTTGCCCACCGGTACCTTGATGGGGGCGCCCGTGTCGATCACCGGGTTTTCTCGCTTCAGCCCGTCGGTGCTGGACATGGCGACGGCCCGGACCCAGTTGTTGCCCAGGTGCTGCTGCACCTCCAGCATGAGCCTTTTGCCGCCAAAGTGCGTCTCTAGAGCGTTGTAGATGTGCGGCAGCTGCTCGGGGGGAAACTCGACGTCTACGACGGCCCCGAATACCTGAACAACTTTTCCTGTTGCCAACTTTATCCTCCAGTTACAGGACTGGGGACTGAGGACTGAGGGCCGAGATAAGCCCCTCAGTCCCCAGTCCTTAGTCCTCAGTCCTTTAACCTGATAGCGCGCCTGCTCCTGCGGAGATCTCGGCAATCTCCCTGGTGATCGCAGCCTGGCGGGCCTTGTTGTAGACCAGGGTCAAAGTGGAAATCAAGTCCTTCGCGTTGTCGGTCGCGTTCCGCATGGCAATCATGCGGGCGCTGTGCTCGCTGGCGATCGTATCCAGGAGGGCCTGGTAGATCTGCACCTCCACGTATCGGGGGAGCAGCTCCGCCAGGATCTCTGGAGCACTGGGCTCGAAAAGGTATTCCAGCTGCGATCCCGTCGTCTTGGCCGGCACCACCGGCAGGATCTGATCGACCGCCACCCGTTGAGCAAGGGTGTTCACGAACTTCGGGTACACCACGAAGGCGGCGTCGATCTGCCCGCTGGCGAAGCTGTCCATGACGATCCTGGCGATCGGTTGGGTGGACAGGATGCCCGGTTGGTCCCCCATGTGGGTGAAGGTCGCCTGAAGCTTCACCCCGCGGCGCGCCATGTAGTCCTGTCCGCGACGCCCTACGGTGATGACGTCCACCACCGAGGGGCCCCCCATCTCCAGCAAGTCGGCCGCAGCTCGGCGGATCACGTTGCTATTCAGACTGCCGCACAGGCCGCGATCTGAGGTCATGACGACCAGACCGATGCGGTTCCTGGTCTCCCGTTGCTGGAGTAGCGGATGGCTCTCCCATTCCATCCCTGGACGAACGGCCAGATCCGCGATCATCCTCTGAAGGCGCTCGGAGTAGGGCCGCGAAGCCAGCACGTGCTGCTGAGCCCGCCTCATCTTGGAGGCGGACACCATCTCCATGGCCTTGGTCACCTGCGATATGCTCTTGACGCTCCGGATCCGTCGCTTGATGATGCGGAGACTCGGCACTGTCTATCCTCAATAGCAAGAACTCGAAGGGGTGGGTCAGGGGCGACCCCCCCTACTAGACACACCGTAGGGCAGGGCGCTCTGCCCTGCCGCCGGCCTTACATTGTCCTCCGGGCGGCGGGGCACAGGGCCCCGCCCTACATTATCATCTCGATAGCTAGAAGCTGGTGGTCCGCTTGAACTCCTCGACCGCCGCCTTCAATGCCTCGAGCAACTCTTTGCTCATCGTCTTTTCCCGGGCTATGGTCTCGCCGATCTCGGGATGGGCCGACTCCATGAACTGGAGGAAGGCCGTCTCGAAGCCCTGGATCTTGTCCACCGCGACGTCGTCCGTGAAGCCGTTGGTCACGGCGTACAGGGCCATCACCTGCTTCTCCAGTGGCACCGGAGCGTACTGGGGTTGCTTCAGCACCTCGGTGATCCGCTGGCCCCGGTCGATCTGGGCCTTGGTGACCTTGTCGAGGTCGGAGCCGAACTGGGCGAAGGCCTGCAGCTCTCGGAACTGGGCCAGATCGCCCTTCAGCTTGCCGGCCACCTGCTTCATCGCCTTGGTTTGGGCCGCGCCGCCCACTCGGGACACCGAGATGCCCACGTTCAGAGCGGGACGGATGCCGGCATAGAACAGGTCGGTTTCCAGGTAGATCTGGCCATCGGTGATGGAGATCACGTTAGTCGGGATATAGGCCGACACGTCGTTGGCCTGGGTCTCGATTACCGGCAGCGCGGTGAGCGAACCACCACCGTGCTCCTGATTCAGCTTGACCGCCCGCTCCAGCAGCCGGGAGTGCAGGTAGAAGACGTCGCCCGGGTAGGCCTCTCGGCCGGGTGGACGCCGCAGCAGCAGGGAGATCTGCCGGTAGGCCCAGGCGTGCTTGGACAGGTCGTCGTAGACCACCAGCACGTCGCCGCCCTGCTCCATGATCTCCTCGCCCATGGCGCAGCCGGCATAGGGGGCGATGTACTGCAGGGGGGCCGGGTCGGAGGCTGCCGCCACGACCACGATGGTGTGGTCCATGGCACCGTACTCCTCCAGGGTGGCTACCACCTGAGCCACGGCCGACTGCTTCTGGCCGATGGCCACGTAGATGCACACCATATCGCCCTTGCGCTGGTTGATTATGGTGTCTATGGCGATTGCCGTCTTCCCCGTCTGCCGGTCACCGATGATCAACTCGCGCTGGCCGCGACCGATGGGGATCAGGGAGTCGATGGCCTTGATGCCCGTTTGAACCGGGGTGGTAACCGGTTCGCGCAGCACCACACCGGCGGCGATTTTCTCCACCGGTCGAGTCTTGGTGGCGTTGATGGGGCCCTTTCCATCGATGGGCTGACCCAGGGCGTTCACCACCCGGCCCACCAGCTCCTGGCCGACCGGGACCTCCATGATGTGCCCCGTGGCTCGAACCTGGTCGCCTTCCTTGATGTCGGTGAAGGGGCCCAGGACCACGGCGCCAACGCTCTCCTCTTCGAGGTTGAGGGCGAGACCCATGATCCCACCGGGGAACTCCAACAGCTCGCCGGCCATTGCCCCCGACAGTCCATGGATGCGGGCAATCCCGTCGCCAACCTCGACGACGGTCCCCACATTGACGGAGGTCACGACCTCCTGGAATTGTTCGATTTGCTGTCTCAGGATCGAGCTGATTTCGTCTGCGCGAACCGCCATAAGCGATTATCCTCCTGAAAGAGGGTCCCATAATGTAGAGACGCGACATGTCGCGTCTCTACCATCCATCCATTAGGCCGGGGCCAGCCGCCTCTTCAGCGCCTCTAGCCGGCCCTTCACGCTGGCATCAATCAGTTGGTCACCGATGCGTGCTACGATCCCCCCGATGATGGAAGGATCGACGCTCGTCTCCACCACAACCCGGCGGCCCGTCATGGTAGAGAGCCGGTGAGCGACGGCCTTCAACTCCTCCGTGCTCAAGGGCACCGCGGAGGTCACCTCTGCCGTCGTAATCCCCCGGTGCTCGTTGAGCAGATCCCGGTAGTGGTCGGCAATCTGCGGCGCCAGGGCGAAACGGCCCTTTCGCAACAGCAGCTGAACCAGGTTCATCGCCTCCTGACTGATCCCCTCGAGATACTGAGTCAGGAACGACTCCTTGAAGGACATGCCCACCGCAGGGCTGGCCAGCAGCTGAGCTAGCTCGGGCTGCTGCTGCGCTCCAGCAATGGCCTCCAACTCCTTGGTCCAGGGATCGAAGCGGTCTTGAGCCTTGGCGATCTCGAAGACGGCCTCAGCGTATCTTCTGGCGATACCGGATCTGGCTACGGGCAACTTACCTCACCTTGATTCCGCTGTGTAGAGACGCGACATGTCGCGTCTCTACATCCAAAAGATCCTAGTCGTCAAGCTTCTGTCCGTTGCCGCCGCCGTTGCTGTGCACGAACTCCTCGACCAACCGGTGCTGAGCCCGATCGTCCAGCGATTGGCCGATCACCCTGCCGGCGGCGGACACCACCAGATCGGCCATTTCCTTCCGTAGCTCGGCAACGGTCTGCTGTCGCTCCTGCTCCAACTGCGCCCGGGCCTTGACGATGATCTTATCGGCCTCCGCCTGGGCGTCCTGCCTGGCCTGCGTCTTCAGCCGCTCCCCGATCTGCTTGGCCTGGTCCACGATGGCCTGGCCTTCCTTCCGAGCCGCCTCCAATTGGAGCCGGGTATCTTCCGTAGCGCGGGCCAGCTGCTCTTTGATGGCCTCGGCACGCTCCACGCTGTCCCGAATCCGGGCCGACCGCTCGTCCAGCATTCGTGTCACCGGCCGGTACAGAAACTTTGTTAACAGCCCCAGCAGCAACAGAAAGTTGAAGGTATGCCACAGCAGGCTTGGAAGGTTTATACCCAGCGCTGCTAGTGCCTCCACGAGTCCTCCATCGATAAGCGCTCAGCCCTCAGCCCTCAGCCCTTGGCGGGATGGCTGATAGCTGACGGGCTCGTACTAGATTCGACCGACCAGCAGGAAGGCGATCACCAGGGCGTAGATCGCCACGGCCTCGGCGAGACCAAGACCGATCAGCATGGGCACCAGGATGGTACCGCTGATCTCAGGATTTCGCCCGATGGACTCCATGGCCTTGCCCACGCCATACCCGATGCCGATGCCCGGGCCGATGGCCCCCAACCCAATCGCCAGTCCTGCCGCCAGTGGAATGTAGCTTTCCGGCATTTCTTGCTTCCTCCCCAGTGAGACACTCTATAGTTCTGTGAAAGCCACTCTAGTGGTGGGCTTCGCCCCCATGCTGCATGGTAGCGATGGTTAAGAATACCAGAGTCAGCATCGAAAAGATCAGCGCCTGCACGATGCCGACAAAGATCTCGAGCCCGAAGAACACCGCCGGCACGGCCAGCGGGATCAAGGCCGCCATGGTGGCCAGCAGCACCTCGCCGGCAAAGATGTTGCCGAAGAGCCGGAAGGCCAGCGACAGCGGGCGGCTCAACTCGCTCAACAGGTGCAGCGGGTTCGGAACCACGAACTCCTTCAGATACCGGAGAGGACCCTGGGACTTGATGGCCCATCCCTGCACCAGGAAGAAGACTACGATGGCCATGGCGGCGGTGATGTTGAGGTCGCTATTGGACGACCTCAGCCATGGGGTGTCTCCATAGCCCGGCAGCAGCCCCATCCAGTTGGAGAACAGGATGAAGAGGAAGGAGGTCGCCACGACGGGCAGGAACCTCCGTCCCCGCGGCCCCGCTGTGGTTTCGCACACTCCGAGGAGCATCTCTACGATGTACTCCACCAGGTTTTGGAAACCGGTAGGAACCAGTTTCATGCGGCGGGTGGCCAGGAACGACCCCACCACCAGCACGGCCATGGTGATCCAGGCGGAGAAGATGGAATTCGTTACTGGCAGAGGGCCAAGATAGAAGAGTACCGTGGCCTCTATGGATATATGCTCCATTCCAGCCCCTGTAGCGAGCGCCCTAACCCTTGGATTGCCCGTTGCTGAGGAAATCCCGAACTAGCTGGACGCAGCTGAAGATCCCACCGGCCATGCCGGCGATGGCGCCTATGATCACAAAGACTGGGCTGGTATGCATGAGAGAGTCAAGATACCAGCCCGCGAACAGGCCTATGGCTACAGCGGCCGCCATCACAAAGCCGACCTGAGAGGCGATAACCACCGCCTGCCAAACCCGTATGTTTCGCATGGGTTTCCCTAGAGATTGCAGGCCGTCCAGCATTGAAATGATAGCATATCCAAACCCGGAAGGCCAATCCGATTTCTAGTCCGGCTCAATCAAGCCAAAGTGCCCATCGTCCCGCCGGTAGACCACGCTGACCCTGCCGGTCTCGGCGTTGTTGAAGACGAAGAAGTTGTGCCCCAGCAGTTGCATCTGATCCAGGGCCTCCTCCACGTCCATCGGTTTCATGACGAACCGCTTGGTCCGAACCAGCCTTCCTTCCTCTCCATCTTCGACTGGTGCGATCTCCCCCTGGGTAGCCGCGATGACCGAAGACCTTGCCTCCGCGGCTCCCTTGTTGAAGGCCCCGAACCGCTTGGTCTTGTACCTGGCGACCTGGCGATCTATCTTGTTCAGGACCGCATCCATAGCCGTGTAAGCATCGTCTGCCGACTGCTCCCCTCGGATCAAGGCGCCGTTAGCCTTCAGGGTCACCTCGACCACATACTGCATGCCAGCGCGTTTGGTCTTGGCGCTGGATAGCTCGACCTCTGCCTCGGCGATGTCGGGCAGAACACGCTGGAGTCGGGTAATCTTCCTCTCCACAAACTCCTTCAGCCTGTCGTTGACTTCCATGTTCTTGCCTTTGACCACCAGTTGCATCGCAGTCCTCCCGGCGAGTATCTGCATAGACGCAGACAGGCACCCGAGGTGCCTGTCGTCTTCTATGTCTGAATTGGGCTCCGCACCGTTCCGGAACATCTTTCCCCGGTCCTGGCGCTGAACTTCTGGACCGATTCTACAGGAAAGGCGCAAGGGGTGCTAGGGGCTTTGTGAGGAATCTCTCGCGGGATCTTAGTCCTGGGCCAAGACTCTCTAGTTGCATTAGTTCTCTTTCTGCCGGTTGGATCTCACCAGGACGCTCTCGATGTTCCCTCGGAATAGCTCTTGCCATTCGCCGCTGGCCAGCAGCAGGGTCGCCGTTCGGCCATCCTTCTCCACCAGCGCCACCTCGATCTGATATCGGTCCAGAACCTCCTTCCAACCGGGACGTGCGTCCTGGACCTTCTCGTACTCCTCCATGAATTGGTCGCCGTACATGTCAGGACGGCCATCCACGAAGACCCTCCGCTCGGGGTAGAAGCTCCATATCAGGAAGCCGCCCCAGTGGAAGGTATTGAGCAGGTTGCCCTTGAGGCCGGACTCGCGCAGGTATCGAACCCCGGCGACGGGGTACTCGGTTGTTAGGGGCTCCGGGCCGAGCTGAGCCCGATCGGACAGCAGGGTGGAAGCCATGGTGACCAGGCAGAGGCCCAGCACCAGCCAGTTCCACGGCGTCGCGGGCGAGTGATGAGTGATGAGTGATGAGTGATGAGTGATGAGGTTGGGTTCTGGGTTCTGGGTTCTGGGTTCTGGGTTCTCCCCATCTCCCGCCCTCTGGCCCCCGGCCTCTGACCCCCGACCCCCGGCGAGCCGCGTGGCCAGGATCGGTGCGACAGCTATGGCGTAGAAGGGGATCACCCGCACCGACTGAAGCGACATGGCGGTGAGGGCCAGGAGGGGAAGCACCAGCGCCCAGTCCATTCGTTTTCTGCTGGGGGCCACCATAAGCACCATGAGGCTGATACCGAACACGAAGAAGTAGTAGTAGTGAAAGTCGGGTGACTGCCATTCGGTGATGTTTTTCATGGAGGCGTTCTGGGTGCCTGCGTAGCTGAGGGGGTACAACAGCATGGCAGGACCCTGGGGGTTCACGACGGTAGCGGCCACCGTGGCGACCGCCACCGACAGGTAGCTTCGGAATGATGAGCGCCGGGGGCCGAGGGCTGAGTTCTGGGTTCTGAGTTCTGGGTTCTGGGTGCTGGGTGCTGAGTGCTGAGTGCTGAGTGCTGAGTGCTGATTGATCGCCTCGCCTGCCAGGAAGAGAACGAGCAGCACTAGCCCCATGACGTAGCCTGCATGGAGGTTCACCCACAGGATCATCAGGCACGGCAGAAGCCACAGCCATCGATCGGCGCTCTTCCTGGAGCGGAGCAGCAGGTAAAGGTAGAGAGAAAAGATAAGGTAGGAGAAGATCTGCGGCCTCACGTCCCAGCCGAATAGCGACATAAAGGCTGCCCAGAAGGTTATGGCGGCGGCCGCTACGGCTTTGAGCCCCAGCAGCCTCAGGGTGCGGAGGACAATCCCGAAGGCGAGGGTGACCATCGATCCGAAGAAGAGCACAAGCGCCAGGTAGCCGCCGAGGCGGTACAGCATGTACATTACCACCTCGGCCAGCCATTCGTGAGCTATCCACGGCTTGCCCGCGGCCGTGTAGGAGAAGGGGTCGACCCGCGGGATCGCCCCGGTATCCACTATGTACCGCCCCGTAGCCATGTGCCACCAGAGGTCGGGATCGGTCCCGGGGAAGAAGTTGAGAAGGAAGATCCCGGCCAGCAATACTATCTGCAGCAGGGTGGAAGTGGGCAGCGCGGGGATCCGGCGGCGAGTAGTGAGTGATGAGTGATGAGTGATGAGTGATGGGTGCTGAGTGCTGAGGGAGACTCCCTCTCGCCTTGGGAGAGGGTCGGGCTGAGGGCCAGCGATTCCGAGCCCGCTCTGTTCGACTCTCACCCCCAACTCCTCCGACTGTCCGTGTCTCCGCACCGTTCCATCTCCTTGTGCCCTGGGTCTATCACTTGCTGCCAGGCCCCTAAGTGGTGCATCCGGCAGGTCCTCGATACCTACCGGACGGACCACTAACGTTCCCTGATAAAGATATCGGCAGTCTGGTCCTCATACGCGAGCCTCCAGCCCGGGCTGCGGGCCAGCAGCAGGCTGAGAGGCGACTGGTGAGGGAACAGCACCCAGTTCACCTGATAGCGATCCAGAACCGTCTCCCAGTCTGGTTCTATGTGGGCCACCTTGAGGTAATCTCGGGTGAGCTGTTCGCCGTAGAAGTCCGTCTGGCCGTCGATGAAGACCCTGTATCGGGGATAGCCGGCGTACAGGACGTAGCCCCCCCAGGGGAAGTAGTTGAAGATGTTGCCCCTGGCGCCGACCTCCTCCGCCTTGGC
>JAJZQR010000115.1 GCA_021806765.1 Chloroflexota bacterium
TCTTCCGTTGGCCGATCCGGAAGGCACGGTCCGTTGCCTGGTCCTCGACCGCAGGGTTCCACCAGCGATCGAAGTGGAAGACGTGATTCGCCCGTGTGAGGTTCAATCCCACGCCGCCGGCGCGCAAGGAGAGGATAAAGACGGAAGGCTCGGTCTCGGGATCCTGGAACGCCTCGATCATCCGCTCCCTCTGCGCCGCGCTCGTCCCGCCGTACAGGTAGAACGTGTTGTAGTGCAGAGTGCGCGCGACGTGCTCCTCGAGCGCCGAGCCGACCTCGGCGAACTGGGTGAAGACGAGGAGGCTGTCGCCGCTGGAGATTGCCTCCTCGGCCATCTCGCTCAGCCGCTGCAGCTTGTGGGAGCGCTCGCTGGTAAAAGCGCTCCCATCCTGGAGAAACTGCGCCGGATGGTTGCACACCTGCTTGAGCCTCAACAGAGTCGACAGGATCAAGCCCTTCCGCTGGATGCCCTCCACCTCGTCCAACTGCTCCTCGACGTCCTTCACCACGGCCGCATAGAGCGACGCCTGCTCCGGAGTAAGCTGGCAGTACACCTTCTGTTCGATCTTCTCCGGCAGGTCGGCGATGATCCGCTGATCCGTCTTGACGCGCCGGAGGATGAAGGGCTCGACCAGCCTCTTCAGGACAGCCGCCCGAGTCGGGTCGTTCTCCTTCTGGATGGGAAGCTCGAAGCTCTTGCGGAACTGCGCTTCCTTGCCCAGGTAACCGGGGTTGAGAAAGTTGAAGATCGACCAGAGATCGCGCAGTCGGTTCTCGACCGGGGTGCCGGTCAACGCGAGACGGCGCGGCGCAGCGAGCTTCGCGATGGCCCGGGTCTGCGCCGCCTCGGGGTTCTTGATGTTCTGCGCCTCGTCGACCACGACGCGGCCCCAGTTGACACTGCGGAGCAGCTTCTCGTCCAGGCGGGCCAGGGCAAAAGAGGTAATCACCACGTCGCGAGTCCGGCAGGCGTCTCGAAAGCGGCGTTCCTCCTTGTTTCGGCCGCTTCCTTGATGGACCAGGGTCCGCAGGCCGGGCGCGAACCGCTCGATCTCCTTGCGCCAGTTTCCTAGCACCGAGGTCGGCGCGATCACCAGGGTCGGCCCCACCGCCTCCCCAGAGCGCCTCTCGTCGAGCAGGCGAGCGATCACTTCTAGCGTCTTGCCCAGCCCCATGTCGTCGGCGAGGCAGGGATTGAGGCCCAGGCTCTCGAGATAGCCGAGCCAGGCCACTCCCCGCCGCTGGTAATCGCGCAGGCTGCCCTGGAGCTCCGGCGGATCCTCGATCGGCGCGAAGGCGCTCTTGTCCTGCAGGCGGGAGAGCATGGAGTGCAGGGCCGGATCGTGCTCCCACTCCAGATCGTCCTCGGCGTCGGCGGTTGCCTGTAGGAGGTCCCGGATCGTGAGCTCGGGCTCGGTGTCGCGGTGCTTTTGCCAGAACTCCAGCAGCTGCTGCATCCGGTCGCGGTCCAGCTCCATCCACTGGCCGCGGAACCGGACCAGCGGCGTCTTTGCCTCGACCAGCTGCCGCCATTCCTCTTCCGAGACGACCGCGTCGCCGATCGACAGCTCGTGTTGATAGGCGACGATGGAGTCGAAGCCGAGGTATCCGCTGCCTGCCCCAGTCTTCCCCTTCGCCGGACGTAGCGAGGTCTTCAGCCGCAGCTTCGCCCGACGCCGCCCCTCCGGGGTCCACCAGGCCGGCACGCTGACGGTGTAGCCCGCGTCTTCCAGGACCCAGGCGTTCTCCTTCAGGAAGGAAAAGGCCTCATCCAGCGTCAGGCGAAAGCCGACCGGCTGGCTCGTCTCCAACCCGCGCCAGAGTTCCGGATAGATCCGCGCGGCGTGTCCCAGCCCCAGCAACAGCTGCTTCTCGAAATCCGAGCCGAAAGGTCGCACGAGATTGGCGCGTGCTTTCGGATTGAGTTCCCAATAGTCGGCGAGACGAAGTCGGTGTGAGGGATCGCGCTTCGCCGCGACCTGAAAGTGAAGCCGCCAGTCGTCGGCGTCGGCAGCAGGAGCTTCTTCCAGCTGGAACCCCAGGGTGAATCCCGCGGCGGCTTGCGCCTGGGTCAGCTTTTCCCGCCAACCCGCCCAGGCGCGGTACTCGGCAAGGTCGTCGGCTGTCGACCGGGGTTGCACGTCTGGCCGATAGGGGTAGATCGCGCGATACAGGAAGGTACCGGCGAACTGCTGGTCGTTCTTCGCCGTCAAGGGCGTCCCGGTCACCACATCGCGCAGCAGGTACTCTCCGAAGTGGCGGAGAAGCGGTTCTCTTGCGCGGACCGACGTGACCGGGGTGGTCGATCCCGCGGCGCACAACGTGGGCATCGCGGCGACGTACTTCGGGATCACCGCCTCGTAGAGATGCGAGAGGATCTCCCATCCCGGATGAAGCTCGAACGCGGGCGCGTTCTTGCCGCTCTTGGCGCGCTTGCCGCTCGCTGGCTCGATCGCCCTGTACTTGATCGCCGGGATGTACTGCTCGCGCGCGATCACCTGCTTGATGACCTGACTGAACTGGTGCCAGAAGAGAAAGTCCGCACCGAGCTGAAAGTCCTCAGCCGCGTTCAGAGCGACGAAGTGAATGTCGTTCAGGGTTCGGATGACGTCGGGCACCGGGTAGCAGCAGAGCTGCCAGGACGCGAGTTCGAAGGAGTCCGGAATCTCTTCGTCGACGTACCGCTGCAGCTCGAAGGAGGGGAACGGCGCGTCGTTGGCGCTCGGCAGTAGGAAGAATCGGCGGCAAAGCGAGCGGGAGATCGTGTTGGAGTAGCTATCCCGAATCCCGAGCTTCTCGTCGAGAAACGCCACCAGGGAGGCGTCGATCAGCTGTCGCGGATGGAGCGCCCCGTGCGAAGGTCCGCGCTTCGCGCGCAGCGGCGCGTCGGTTTCCACCCAGAGGTAGAAACCGCCTCCCTGAACAAATTCCTCCGTATCGTCGGGGATCCAGGTCCCGTGAACCACGTGCATTGTTGGGCACACCAAGTGAGTCTGTTCGGCTTAGGGTGAAGCGATCACCCTTACTTATTGTACACTAACTCGGGTATCTCCTGTTCAATGAGGAGCAAGAACCCGAAGTCGTGAGAGTCTACTGGAGCAGTAGCGGGCGGGTGCTATCGGCCCAGGCGCGGATGGCGTCCCAATCGCGGTAGTCACCCTCGGCCAACTTCTGCGTTCTGGCAAAGATCCGCATGCCCAGCCCCTCTATGAACGAGTACTTGTCGTACCACAGGTAGCCCGCAAACCGCCCTTCGGCCACCGGCTTCACCAGCGCCCGCTCCGGCTCCTGGAACGTCGCCACCAGACGCCGGTTATCCTCCGTGCCTGTGGCCAGCATCAGGCAGACCAGGAAGAAGGCCGTGGGCATCTGGCGGAGCCTGCTCTGATTGTCCCGCACGAACTTCGCCGCCTCGGGCATCCATTTGCCGCTGTGGATGGCGCTACCCATCACCACAGCGCGGTAGCTGCTGAGGTCTGTCACCTCCTTCACCCGGCGTACGTCTACCGTCACGCCGCCGTCGGCCAGCTGTTTGCCGATCGCATCGGCCACGCCGGCGGTGGAGCCGGTCTGGCTGGCATAGGCCACAAGGATCTTGTCTTTCATTGCACTTGTCTCTCCATAGGTAGCTTGAACGAAATCGGCTTCCGGTCGAGGGGTGGTTGCCGCCGTAATGCCCCCGTACGTCAGCATGGCCGTGCCGAGAGCGCCGGCGGCCAAGAGAAGAAACTTGCGCCGGCTGGTTCTGATTTGTGCCATCGATCTCGGCGGAGCATCCGCTCGCCTCTCAGAGGTGGCCATTTTTCACTCCCGAGCCAGCCGGTAGAGTGTCCAGCCGATCGCGATGAACCAGACGAACAGGAGAAGGCCGTAGACCATATAGCCAAGGCCGAGAACTGGCCTGAGGGCCTCACTGACGATGCCGAGAGCGCCAGTTGCGATGCCCAGGTAGACAACGCTTCTGTGGAAGGCGCCCTTCACCATGACCAGAGAGACGATCAGAATGCCGATGGGTTCCAGGATGCCGACCGCGGTCGGTATGGTGTTCTGCGCGATGAACCCCTCAGCGGCGGCCACGAAGGCGGCGCGTTGTGTGGCGTCGACGGCGGCCACGTATTGATCACTCAGATACACCAGCGCAGGTGCTCCACCGCCGGTTGCCGGATAGACCGGCGTGAGAGCCCAGGAGGCGATACCGAGGACGGCACCTATGGCGGCGTAGCTCTTGTTCAGCTGCTTGAGCGCCATGTAGAGCGCCAGGAAGACGATCATGAGCAAGACGCTGGGAGCCAGCCAGAGCACCTGTTCCAGTATGTAGACTGACCGGTGCGCGGCGATGTATTCCAGGGTGGCAGCCCCTCCCGATGTCGGGGCCGGCGGCACGGTGAAGTCCACTGCGAGCGCAACGACGTAGACCAGGGTCGAAAGGAGCGCTGCCACGCCTCCTGCCCGATAGAGATCCCTCCACGACAGGTCCGGCCCTGTCTCAACCGCTCCCTGTGCTCTTTCGCCGCTCAGGGTTTTCATGCTAACTGCCTCCTTCAACATCGCCCGTAGCTGCCATGGCCGTGGACGGATGCATGATGTTCTTCCTGCAAGAGGCGAGCCTCCATGCCTGTGAGTGATCGTGGCCGGCCTCGTGCCTGCTGGCAACACGCCACGAGTACCAACATGGCCCGGTCGCCTCTCGATACTTGCATCTCCATTATGCTGGAGGCGCGGCGGTGTCCTTCGGTCGGGGTGGCAGAGATCTCTCCTGCGCCTCCAGGTAACGCTTGAGGCTGGTCCAGATGGTCTTCTCCTGACGCTGGCCCATGCTGGCGATCAGCGGCGTCATCAGCTTGAAGACACCGCGCGGCTCGATCTCCCACGACCACCGCATCCGGGTCCCCTCGGGAACAGGGTCGAAGGTCAGGGTTCCCTGGATTTCCATGGCAGCCATCCATGTCCTGGACGCCAGCCGCCGGGGTCGCTCGTAGGTGGTGAACTCGATGGTCATCTCGGCGGTTCGGCCCATACTCATGACTTCAGCCCGGAACCGCGTGCCTAGGCCGATCGGCCCGCTGGAGATCTGCTCCGCCCGGAGCATCTGAGGGTTGTACCGGGGCTCATTGCGCTCATCGGCGACGAAGTCGAACACTTCCTCCACCGGCCGGTTGATGAGAATCTCGCCTTCTATCCGCACCATTTGCGCTGTTTTCCTCTCTCGATGCCGGACCCCTTCATGGCGATGCTCCTCCCGCACCGTGAGTCCTATTCGTGCGTTTGCCAGGATAGCGCGAGACTGCTCGGCTGCCATCAGCAGAACTGCGTATTCTTGGTGGCGATCTCTTGCCACATTGTTCGGATGCTGCCTACTACAAACGATGTAGCTTCCCGCGGGGGAAAGGGGGGCCACAGAAGGCCTGAGGCCCTCGTTCTGTCCGTTGCCGCGTTCTGGGTTCTGGGTTCTGGGTTCTGAGTGCTGAGTTCTGGGTTCTGAGTGCTGAAAGCCGATAGCTCGCGTGGTCGCGCCACGGCTGCGCCATAGCAGGAATGGGGTTGTAGTGGAAGAAGGGGATCAGGCGGGTGCCTGGAGGAGGGCTCAGCGCCCGTCGCAGGGGACATTTGGAGTTGCTCATGCCCCAGACGTGGCACCACCGCGAATGAAAATGGCGTCGGCGTCTCATGAGTGTCCATGGCTACCTCCATCCACACCGATGATACAGCCGGAGGCTGAAGGGCTTCTGAGTGGTAGCTGAGAGGGAACTGAGAAGCGGGCGATTGCAGAAGCGGTGGGCGAGCTACCCGGAACTACTTCTTCTGCACCACGATCTCCCAGTCGGTCTCGTTGAGCCGCGCCACCTTCTGAACCCGGTGGCCCTCTGCCTGGAGGCTACGCGGCACGTTGGTGGTGGCGGGCAGGTGATCGACGACGATCCTCAGCGTCTGGCCGGTCTCCATCTCCTCCAGGGTCAGTTTGGACCAGACGAAGGTGTAGGGGCAAACCTCGCCCCGGATGTCGAGTTCTCGGTCCGTCCGGATCTCTTGCATGGTCGTGCCTTTCTGTCGAAGGATGCTCTGTGCAGGAGCCGCCTCCTGGCGGCGATCCCCTCGCCGGCGGGAGCGGCCCCCTTACGATACCGCGGCGGGCTCGCGCAGCCCGCAGAACCATTCGTAGTCGATCAGTTCGTGGATGGTGGGCGCCTCCCCGCAGATGGGGCACCGAGGGTTCCGGCCGATCCTCACCTCTCGGAACTCCATAGCCAGGGCGTCGAACAGCAGCAGCCGGTTCACCAGCGGCTCCCCGATCCCCAGCACCCACTTGATTGCCTCCACCGCTTGCATCGACCCCACGATGCCCGGCAGCACCCCCAGGACGCCGGCCTCGGCGCAGCTCGGTACGGTGCCGGGAGGTGGAGGGGAGGCGAACAGACAGCGGTAGCAGCCCTTCCCCGGAGCGAAGAGGGTGCACTGGCCCTCGAAGCGGAAGATGCTTCCGTGGACCAGCGGCTTGCCGAGCAGGACGCAGGCGTCGTTGATCAGGTATCGAGTGGCGAAGTTGTCGGTGCCGTCCAGCACGACGTCGTAGCCGGAGAAGATCTCCAGGGCGTTCTCCGAGGAGAGCCTATCCGAGTGCTTCACTACTTTGACGTCCGGGTTCATCTCGGCCAGGGTGTCGGCCGCCGAGTCAACCTTCAGCCTGCCCACGTCGCTACGGCCGTGGAGGATCTGCCTCTGGAGGTTGCTGAGGTCCACCGTGTCGAAGTCCACGATCCCCAGGGTTCCCACCCCGGCTGCCGCTAGATAGAGGGCGGCGGGAGAGCCAAGGCCCCCCGCCCCGACGAGCAGCACCTTTGATTCAAGCAGCTTTCGCTGACCCTCGCCCCCCACCTCGCTCAGGAGAATGTGGCGGCTGTAGCGCATCACCTGCTCCCGGGTGAAGGGTACCGATCCGCCGGCCATGGCGGGAATAATGGAGAGTTCATCGCCCTCCTGTAGGGGCGCGGTCTTGCCGCCCAACTCCTCCACGGCGGTCTGGTTGATGTAGAGGTTCACGTGGTGAAGGATCTCGCCTCTGGAGTCGAGGATCTGCTTCGCCAACCCCGGGTAACGGGCCTCCAGACCGTCGAGGACGGCACCAACTGTGGCAGGCTCCACCTCGATCTTGGCCGTACCTCCCGTGAGATGTCGAAAAGGGGTGGGTATGTATACTCGCGCGGGCATCGTCACCTCCTCAAGTGCTGAGTGCTAAGTCCTTGCAGCCCAGAGGCCGGATCTCAGCGCTCGAATTCGGGCAGGCTGAAGTATCGTTCGCCGGTGTCGGGCAACACGGTCACGACTCGCTTGCCTTCACCCAGCCGCTCCGCCACCCTCAGAGCAGCGAAGACGTTGGCACCCGAGGAGATGCCGGCGAGCAGCCCCTCCTCTTTGCTCATGCGTGAGGCCGTCAGGAAGGCCTCCTCGTCGCCAACAGGGAGGATCTCGTCGAGCACCTCCCGGTTCAGGATCCCCGGTACAAAACCGGCGCCTATCCCCTGGATGCCGTGAGGCCGGGCCCTCTCGCCTTTCAGCACCTGAGACCGGGCAGGCTCGACGGCGACGATCAGGATGGAAGGGATCTTCTCCTTGAGCAACTCGCCGACCCCTGTGAGGGTTCCTCCGGTGCCTACCCCCGCCACGAAGGCGTCGAGCCGTCCCCCCGTCGCCTCCAGGATCTCGCGGGCCGTGGTCCGACGGTGGACCGCGGGGTTGGCCGGGTTGCGAAACTGATCGGGCATGAAGAAGTCGGGGTGCGCCTTCACCAGTTCCTGCGCCGCGAAGACGGCCCCCGACATCCCTTCGGCGGCCGGCGTCAGAATCAGCTCCGCGCTAAGGTGTGCCAGCAGCCTCCGCCGCTCGAGGCTCATGTTCTCGGGCATGGTGATGATCAGGCGATAGTCTTTGACCGCGGCCACGATGGCTAGCCCGACTCCGGTATTGCCGCTGGTGGGCTCCACGATGGTCGAACCTGGCTTCAACCTGCCGGAGCGCTCCGCCTCCTCCACCATGGCGAGAGCGACGCGGTCCTTCACGCTGCCCCCCGGGTTTCGAGACTCCAGCTTCACGAGCACTTCGGCGGAGCCCGGCGGCGGCAGCTTGCGTAGCCGTACGAGGGGCGTGCTGCCGATCAGATCCAGAACACTGTCCACGATAGAGTCTGCTGCTGAGTCCCCGCGATAAGGATGGGTAGGTATGCCTGTCAGCGCCACGTTTCCCGCCTCGCGAATATTCTAGTATTCCGAGTGCCTTACTCAACAATACTTGATGGGCATTATAGCCCGGCGCCGAAGGGAGTCAACCCCCAAAACCTTAGAGTTCGCTGAGAGAGGGCCGGTTCTCGGGCCTCATCGCTTGACAGCCCTTGCCGGGCGGCTATAATGGCCCTGTTCTAATTGTTGAGTATAGCAATCGGAATACTCGACAACTACCGGCGGCCTCGAGACGACGGGCAGGGCAAGCCGCCGATACCAGAAAGGAGCACCCCAATGACCCAGAGGTCACCGGATCTGGCGGCACTCAAGGCCGGAGGGATCATCAAGCAGCGCCAGGAGACCGGCGGCCCCGAGCGTCGAAACGGGTATGGCCACCCATGAGACTTGCTCTCCTGCTGTCCAGCGGCGTGGAGTCCCAGGACTGCCACACTGTCCTTCGTCTGGCCGAGGCCATCCTTGCCGGGGGCAACCAGGTGAGCATCTTCCTCATGGCCGACGGGGTCTACCTGGCTCCAAGCATCGCCGGGCTCTCGGACAGGGGTGCCCGGGTCGTCTGGTGCAGCCACAATGCCCAGCAGAGGGGCCTATCCCCAGTTCAGGGAGTGGAGGAGGGCAGCCAGTTCGACTGGGCATCCATGGTGGCGGAAGCCGATCGGGTGGTGAGCTTTGGGTAGAGCACAGTCTTCGGGAAAGGACCTGGTGGTGCTGCTGCGGCGCCCTCCCCTGGGCAACCTGAAGGGGGCCGAGGGGCTGCGGATGGCGGTGGGTCAGAGCATGACCCATCGGGTCACGGTGGTGCTGACCGATGCCGGCGTATGGCTAGCCACCCCCATGAAGCCGGAACTGGTGGGGGGTGAGCCCGCCGGCAAACATCTGGGAATGTTGATCAGGCTGAAGCAACGGGTGTGGGCGGAGGCGGAGTCACTGGAGCGGCAGGGCCTGGATCAAGGGCAACTGCTGGCTGGAGTGGAGATGGTGAGCCGCCGGGAAATCGACCAGAGACTCCTCACGGCCGACGCCGTGGTGGTGTATTGAGTAACTGAGATGAGAGTGCTTCACATCCTTCGATCGCTGGAAGACGGACGTGCCCTGGCTACCGCTCGCTCTCATGCCCAGGCTCATCCCACCAGCCTGCTCCTGCTCCAGGATGCCGTGCTGGCTCGTGTCGCCGACTTCCCCGGCCCCGTCTACGCCTGCGCCGAGGACGTGGCGGCTCGAAGCAAGCGCGGCGATTACCACGAAGTCGGCTACGAGGAGATGGTGCACCTTCTCCTCGAGCACGAGAAGATCATCTGTTGGTAGGGTTCAAGGATCCGATTCGGGCTCGATATCTTCACTGGAGGACCTCTTTGGCAACGACGACGCTGGCGAACTATAGCTACGAGACCCCGAGCTTCGCGGAGCGGCTGCAGGCCCTGCGCGACAAGGTTTTCGTGGAGTACTGGCCCTACTGGGCGGCGGCCATGGTGCTAGCCGTCCTGAACGTCTTCGAATTTGGCTTCGGCAGCCGAGCCTGGGGCGTGACCACCGAGTTCACCCGGTGGGGTGGTGACTTCCTGAAGCTGTTCGGCGTGGACGTGAGCGGCTGGCTCTACTTCCAGCAGATCGGGATCGAGGGGATGCCCTGGGACAGGGGCTCCGGCTGGATCAACATCGGGATGTTCGGAGGGGCCCTGATCGGAGCCCTGCTCAGCACCAACTTCAAGATCCGGATGCCGAAGCAGAAGATCCGGCTGGTCCAGGGCTTCGTGGGTGGCATCCTCGCCGGGTTCGGCGCCCGCCTGGCGATGGGGTGCAATCTGGGGTCCTTCTTCAGCGCCATCCCCCAGTTCTCCTTGCACGGCTGGCTATTCATGGCCGGGCTCTTCGCGGGCACGTACGTGGGGACCAGGATCGTGCTGCTGCCGGTCTTCCTCGGCAAGCCAGAGGGGCGGAGGCGCGGATCGGCTAGCCCCGTAGTCGAGTCCGGAGGCAAGAGCATCCAGCCCATCCTGGGGATGGCGCTCCTGGCCATCTCCGCCCTCGGCGTCGGCTACTACGTGATGGCCGGCAAGTGGACCCTCGGGGTGTGGATGCTCTTCGGCATCGGCTTCGGGTTCGTGATCGAGCGCGGTCGGGTTTGCTTCACGTCGGCCTTTCGGGAGCTTTGGATCACGCGCCAGGCGGACCTCTCCAGGGCCCTGGCCGTAGCCATGATGGTGTCAACCCTGGGAATGGCGATCCTCACCTATGCGGGGCGTAAGCCGGAGGTCATGTGGGCGAGCCCCGGGGCGCTGCTCGGCGGGATCATATTCGGGATAGGGATCGTCGTCGCCGGTGGCTGCGAGACGGGATGGATCTATCGCTCCGCCGAGGGATACGTGCAGTTGTGGATGGCCGGGCTGGGAACCATCTTCGGCGCCACGCTGCTTGCCTGGTCCTGGGGCTCCCTGGGGTTGTACCACTACCTGGTGGAGGGCTGGCCCAAGGTGCAGCTGTTCCAAGCCATCGGCTGGCCCGGCGCCATCCTCGCGACCCTGGTGTTGCTGGCCGCGTGGTACCTGTTCGTGACCTGGTGGGAGTCGCGTCCCGTCGGGGGTTGGCCGGCCAGCGCCGGCAAGGATCTTACCGGCAGCAAGGAGGAAGCAGTCGCATGACCGAGACAGCCAAGTTCGTGGTGGATCGGGTTCTCGATCTACGGGGGGAGAGCTGCCCCTACCCGCCCATCTACACTATGCAGGAGATCGCCGACATGAAGCCTGGGGAAATCCTGGAGGTGATCGTGGATCACCCTCCCGCGGTGACCAACGTGCCGAAGGAGGTGACCAGGCATGGCCACCTGGTACTGGGTTCGCCGCTGAAGCACGGCCCCGTCTATCGAATGTTCTTCCAGGTACGGTAGAGTGGTGTAGGGCATCTTGACTGGACTGTCTGCACCGACGCGTGATGGAGGTGGGGTTTGTCCGCCGTCATTTCCCCACCTCCCAGCGTAGGACACGCTCCTTCACCCCGCCACATCGCGGATCACCATTTCGACGGTCTTCGTCCCCGTTCCCACGATCGGCTTTCCCGAGCCGTCCTTGGAGGGGAAGGTGAGGGTCCCTGACCGGTGATGGCCCCCCGAAGGAGCGTCCCATTATTGGGGCTTCACCTCCTGGCCGCGATCGTTGCGCAGCACCGCCAGCTTGTTTAGATCGACGCTGTCGAGGTCAACGGAGTGGGTGTTCATGCCTACCGAGAAGGTGAGAGGGCCGCTCGTCTCCTGTCGGTTTTCCCAGGTGACTTCGATGGTGACGTTTCCGCCGCTGTTGCTCTGGGTCGCTCCCGCCGATTTGTCGGCGCTGCCGCCGCCGGTCCCCGTGGATTGGGATCCGGACAGGGCCGCAGCCTCTGCACCAGGTCACCGAGCGCTGCGAAGGGGCAAAGGGCGCACCAGGCACGGGCCACCACGACGGTGAAAGAGGGAAGGAGCGCCCACCAGAGCTGCCACACCAGGGCAGCCCCTACATTCATTTCGCTGTGGCGCGGCGGTTCCGTAGCCAGGAGGGCCACTACCGCGACGACCACCAGAGGCGGCCCCTGCAGGACCCCGGGGAAGTGCCTCCACCGAAGCAGTCGATCGAGTGGAGCTATCATACTTGCGGGCACGAGGCCATCCAACATCGATCAATGCTCCACGTGGCGCAAATTCTCCGAGAGGAAGATACATGATGGGGCTGAGTTGACTCTTAGTTGAGGCTTAGGATCGGCTGAGAAAACGGGACTTTGCGCGAGCAAACATGTACCCTGACGAGTGCGTCCAGAAGGAGGGATTGTCGTGACTTCGATTCGTACACTGCAACTGGAGACCCTGCTGGCCCAGGTGGGCTGCTCCCATTCCGATCCCACCGGCAGTCTCAGCGTCCCCATCTACCAGACTGCCATTTTTCGCCACCCCCGACTGGGCCAGAGCAGCGGCTACGACTATTCCCGCACAGCCAATCCCACTCGCACCGCCTTGGAGGAGGCGATCGCGCGACTGGAGGGCGGCGAGCGCGGACTCGCCTTCGCATCCGGGATGGCAGCCATAGCCACGATCGCGATGCTGTTTCGTTCCGGCGACCACCTCGTGGTGTCAGACGACCTCTACGGCGGCACCTACCGGCTCTTCGAGAGGGTGTTCAAACCGTACGGCCTCTCGACCACGTTCGTCGATACCAGCCACCTCGCCGAGGTGGAAAGGGCGCTAACCTCTTCGACCCGGGCCATCTTCATCGAAACT
The DNA here is from genome assembly GCA_021806765.1 of Chloroflexota bacterium. The sequence goes on from JAJZQR010000115.1 coordinate 12,474, forward strand.
CCCACCAACCCCATGATGAAGATCAGCGATCTTCGCGCCCTGGCCGAACTGGCTCGCCGGAAGGGTGTCCTTACGATAGTTGACAATACCTTCATGTCTCCGTACCTGCAGCGCCCACTGCAGTTGGGGTGTGACATGGTGATCCACTCGGCCACCAAGTACCTGGGAGGCCACAACGACCTGGTTGCAGGGCTGGCGGTGACGCGAGACCGGGAATTGGGTGAGCGGCTGGCCGCACTACAGAACGCTGCGGGCGCGGTGCCCGGCCCTCAGGATTGCTGGCTGTTGATGAGGGGGATGAAGACTCTGGCGCTTCGGCTCGACCGGCAACAACAGAACGCCCTGCGCATCGCCGAATGGCTGAGCGGACACCGTCTGATCGAGCGGGTCTACTATCCCGGCCTGCAGGACCATCCCGGTGGGCAGATCCACCGGCATCAGGCTGACGGACCCGGCGGGATGCTGTCGTTTACCGTGCGCGACGAGGGTCTCGTGGAACAGGTGCTCAACCGGGTGCGGCTGATCTCCTTTGCCGAGAGCCTCGGTGGGGTGGAGAGCCTCATCACGTTCCCGGCCGTGCAGACGCACTCCGATATCCCAGCCGAAACCCGTGAGCGGATGGGTATCACCAATCGACTGCTGAGGCTGTCCGTGGGGATCGAGGCGGTCGAGGATCTGATCGCCGATCTGGAGCAGGCTCTGCAGTAACAGATCGACACTCTGTCCGTGGCTTTCGGTCGGGTTCGATGGTCGAGCCTTGCTATCGAGCAACCGTGAGTCAGAGCGAGGCTCACCCCAGGGTTGCCCGAGGGCCGATGGCCGGCTGGCTCTCCGGCGGGAACCCTGCGGACAGCAGCAGTTGGTCTCGTTCCGGTGACACCGAACTAACCAAAGACGCCGACACGCTGCGGAAGTATCAGGACACCCTGGCAGGAGCAGTCCAGAGACAGACGGGCCGGGTGCCCAGACCCCCGGATCTCCGGGGGTCTGATCTGCCCGCGAGAGGCCGGGATCCCATCCCCACTCCGTCGGGCCCCGCCCTCGAGCTGCGGTAGAGGGTGTGGCGGGGGCGCTCGAGTCTTCGGCCCTGTCGGAGTCGCTCCTTTTGCTTTACAATCCTGCCTAATCAGCGGGAGGTTTAAGGCAATGGAGAAGAGCAGCAGAGATCTCAGCGGCAAAGTGGCGTGGGTCACGGGTTCTTCGCGGGGCATCGGGCGGGCGATTGCTGACCACCTGGCGAGTCTCGGCGCGACGGTGGTCGTCCACGGCACTCGGCAGGCTTCCACCCCCTCCTTCGACGAGGCGTACTCGCTGGAGGATGTGGCTCGATCCATCGCCTCGGAGCACGGCGTGGAGGTGCTCCCGGTCCACGGCGATCTCACCGACGAAGCGACGGTGAAGAGGGTCGCAGGGGAGATCAGAGCCCGCCTCGGGCGGATAGACCTCCTGGTCAACTGCGCGGGCGGTGACATCGGGGCCCACGGCACCGGCGCCCCCATGGGCGGGCGGCCGGAGCAGAACGACGCCCTCTTCGTTTCCCTGGAGGATATCCGGTCGGTCCTCGACCGGAACCTGATGACCTGCATCCTCGTCTGCCGCGAGGTAGCACCGGAGATGATGGAGCGGCGCTCCGGCCGGATAGTCAACATCGGCAGCATTGCGGGCCTGGGGGGCACTATGGTGGGGGCCATCTACGCCACCGCCAAGGCTGCGGTTGCCGAGTACTCCCGCTGCCTGGCGATGCAGTTGCGCTCCTACAACGTGGCGGTGAACGTGGTGGCGCCGGGCCCGATTATGACCCAGCGGTTCATGGCGAGCCGTCCACTGGAGCAGGAGATGATGGTGGAAGGCGGGACGCTGGTCCGCTACGGCCGGCCCGCGGAGATCGCCAAGGCGGTGGCCTTCCTGCTATCGGAGGATGCCTCCTTCGTAACGGGTCAAGTGCTGAGGGCCGATGGTGGGGTCCAAACCTGGCCAGCCTGAAAACCCCTGCATCCGCTTTTCCCCCTTCCCCAATTGGATGCCGGCCGCCCGTTGGAGTATCGTATTGGGTAGCGGTTCGCCTCGGCCTCTGCCGGGCGAGCCGACCTTTTCTCGAGGCATTCCATGGAAAACGAAGCGGTGGTTTTGCGCACAGAGCGCCTCGGCCGCGCCGTAGGAGAGAAACGGCTGGTGGAGGACGTGACGCTGGAGGTTGGCCCGGGGGACGTGCTGGCGGTGGTGGGTCCCAGCGGGGCCGGCAAGTCCTCCTTTCTCCGCCTGCTGAACCGGCTGGACGAGCCCACGGCCGGAACCGTCTTCCTGAGAGGTCGGGATTACCGCCAGATCCCGCCCAGGGAACTCCGGCGACGGGTGGGCATGGTGATGCAGCAGCCCTTCCTGTTCCCCGGGACGGTGGCCGAGAACCTCTGCTTCGGCCCCCGCCAGTGGGGAGAGAAGCCCGCGCCGGAGATGGTGGAAGGATGGCTGAGCCGGGTGGGGCTGTCGGGCTATGCCGAGCGGGAGGTGAGCACCCTCTCTGGGGGCGAGTCCCAGCGGGTCTCCCTGGCCCGCACCCTGGCCAACTCTCCTGAGGTGCTGCTGCTGGACGAGCCCACGTCGGCCCTGGACGATGCCTCCAAGGGGGAGATCGAGTCCCTGATCCTGAGTATCCTGCAGGGGCAGGGGCTCACCTGTCTCATGGTGACCCACGACATGGCCCAGGCGACCCGTATGGCTAACCGGGTGATGCTCCTGGAGGGCGGACGCCTGGTGAAGATCGGGAGGATGGAGGAGATGCTGAATGCTGAGCCGAATCTTTCTTGACCCGATCAGCCTGGGCCTGGCCCAGGCCGCCGTTGCGACCCTGATGGCCCTGCTGGTGGTGGCGATGGCG
>JAJZQR010000116.1 GCA_021806765.1 Chloroflexota bacterium
GATGAACTGGTCCACCCTCATCAGGATCACCTCGTGGCCGGCCACGGCGTCCAGCAACTCCTGTCCGTCGAGGTAGGGACGGATCGTCAGCTCGAAGTGCTTCTCCAGGATCTCCAGGCCAGCCGGATTGATCTTGCCGATCACCAGGATCTTCATGCCAACCTACCCCCACCAACAGCATTAGGTGACGGTTCTGGGTTCTGAGTTCTGGGTTCTGAGTGCACCATGAACTCAGAACCCAGAACTCAGAACTCGTTACCATCGTGACGGCGGCAGCACCTGGCGCATCTCCGCCAGGGTCGCGCCCCTGGCCAGCATGTCCAGGATCCGTTGCTCCTTGGCTGCCACCTCCTGAGCCCGCCGGAGCACCTCCTCGGCTCGTTCCAGCGGCACCACCACCACGCCGGTATCGTCGGCCACCACCAGATCGCCCGGGCGCACCTGAACACCGGCTATCGTGACCGGACCGTTGAGTTCGATCGCTTCCAGCCGGTACTTCCCTGTGCGCGGCGTGACGTGGACCGACCAGGTGGGATACTGCTTGGCCCGGATGGTGGCCGCGTCCCTAACGCCGCCATACACCACGTTCCCCGCCATCCCCCGGGCCACCGCCACGGTGGTGGAGAGGCCGCCCTGGCAGGAGACCTCGACCCCGCCGGCATCCATCACGGCAACGTCCCCCGGCTCGGCCACGGCATATACATCCCGATCGGCCAGCCGGGCCACGGCCTTCTCGGCGTAGGACTGGGCCACGTCCAGCCGCTCGACCAGATAGCGCAGGGTGACCGCCGGGCCCACCGCCGTCTTTCCCGCAACCACGGGCCGCAACACCGACGCTGCGAGGGTCCCGTTGATCCCCAGGGAGTCCAGGACGTCCGAGAGGGCGGGCGTGGGCTCCTCCAGTTCCCGGTAACCGGCAATGACGGACGGCGCCGGCCGATCGATCTTGAATCGGGTGATGCGCTCCGTGGGGATGAGCCCCCACAGCCTGTCCTGGTACTCCCTCAGTTCCTCCCGAGTGTCGGCCACTGCGTTACCTCCTTCTATCGCCCTAACCCCATGAACATGCCCTCTGGCATCTTCACGCCTCTCCCACGGGGAGAGGGAGGCTGAAGGTCACTCCTCCCACAACTCCAGCCGCACACCGTGGGTAGAGTTGGGATGAACGAAAGCAACTCTCGCCTTCCCCCCAAACACCGGCCGGGGGGTCTGATCCACCATCTGGTATCCTGCGTCGAGGACCTCTTCGATTGCCTCGTCGATGTCCTCCACCCGCAGGCAGAGGTGATGGACCCCCTCCCCCTTCTCCTTCAGGAACCTGCCCTGGGAGTTGTCCTCCTTCGTGGGCTGAAGCAGCTCGAGGCTGGACTCCCCCACGGGCAGGAAGGCGATCTTCAGTCCAGGCTCGGGAAGGTCCTCGGTCACGTCCACCTTCAATCCCAGCAGATTGTAGAAGGGCAAAGCCTCTTCTATGCTCTTGACCACGATCCCGATGTGCTCCACCCGCTTGATGTTCAATTGGCTTCTCCCTTTGCGAATTCTCCTGAGGACGGCAACCTTCCGGTCCGTTCGATATCGCCGGCAGGAGTTCCTACGACGTGCGACCGGCAGCCGCCCCCACCGCCTCCACCCCTCGGCGGAAGGCTTCGACGTTGAGGGTTCTCAGGGCAGCCCGATCCTCGGGTACCATCTTCTCGATACCTCGCAGGATCGACTCGACGGATACCGCCCGAGTCGCCGCCACGTAGCCTCCCAGCGCCACCAGGTTGGCCACCTTGGCGGATCCCAGTTCCTCGGCAATGTGGTTGGCCGGGACCTCCTGGACCCGGATGTCGGCTCGCGAGGAGCTGGCATCGATGAGAGAGCTGTTGACGATCAACACACCCCCCGGCCGCACCGCCGGCTCGAAGCGATCGAAGGAGGGTCGGTTCATGGCGATGGCGCCCAGGGGGGTCACCACCAGGGGCGAGCGCACCCGGTCGGAGGAGATCACGACGGTGCAGTTGGCCGTTCCCCCTCGCATCTCGGGGCCATAGGAGGGCATCCACACCACCTCCCTGCCATCGTAAAGGGCCGCGTAGGCGAGCACCTGGCCCGCGAAGAGGATTCCCTGGCCGCCGAATCCCGCGATGATCACGCTCTCGTGCATCGATCCGCCTCCCTACTCGAACACGATGTCTAACCACGGAGACACGGAGCACACGGAGTTGGATCTTGAAGATCTCTGTGCCCTCCGTGTCTCCGTGGTTCAGCAGACTCCGCTACCGAACCACGCCTTCGGACTTCAGCCGATCCATCTCTTCCCCGGAGTAGCCCAGCAGCCCCCGCAGAACCTCCTCGGTGTGCTCGCCCAGGAGGGGCGGGGCACTCCGGATGTGGGTGCCGTCCTCGGAGAAGCGGAAGGGCATGTCCACGGCCTTCACCACCCCTGCGACAGGGTGCTCGAAGCTCTGCACCATCTCCCTGGCCTTCACCTGGGGATCGGCCAGGACCTGATCCAGGCTGTTCACCGGTCCCGCCGGCAACCCCTCGGCATCGAAGAGGGCCAGCCACTCCCCCGCCGGGCGAGCACGCATCCGCCGGCTGATCTCGTCGTTGACCCGGTCCCTGTTGGTCACTCGGGCTCTGTTATTGGCAAAGTCGGGATCGGAGGCCAGCTCCGGCATGCCCAGCACCTCACAGAAGCTCGGCCACTGGCGGTCGTTGACCACCACGTGGAGGTACTGGCCGTCGGCGGTCTGGTAGTTGGCACTGGGGACCCGTGTGGGGTTCTCGGAGCCGAAGAGGCCCGGCACCTCGCCCCCGCACAGGTAGATGGCGGACTGGAAGGTCGTCATCGCCAGGGAGCAATCCAGCATCCCCAGATCGATGTACTGGCCCTGTCCGGTCTTCTCGCGGCGGTAGAGGCTGGTGGCGATGGCGAAGGCAGCGAAGATGGCGCTGGCCACGTCGGTGATGGCCACGCCGCACTTCACCGGCTCCCCGCCCCGGGATCCGGTCACGCTCATCACCCCCGACATCGCCTGGAGGATGGGGTCGTAGGCCTTCTTGTCCCGATAGGGCCCCGTCTGGCCGAAGCCCGAGATGGAGCAGTAGATCAGGTCGGGCTTGAGGCCCGCCAGGGTGGGGTAGTCGATCCCCAGCCTCTGGGTCACTCCCGGGGCGAAATTCTCCAGCACCACGTCGGACCGAACCACCAGATCGCGGACGATCCGCTTGCCATCTTCCTTCTTGAGGTCGATGGCAATGCTCCGCTTGCTCCGGTTGACTGAGAAGAAGTATCCGCTCTGGCCCTGGACGAAGGGGGGCCATTCCCGGGCCTCGTCGCCCCCCCTGGGATCCTCCACCTTTAGAACCTCGGCCCCCAGCTCCGCCAGCATCATGGAGCAGTAGGGCCCGGCCAGCACCCGGGAGAAATCGAGAACTCGCACGCCGGATAAGGACATTCCGCAGGCAACCTCCTGGAGATTTCACCACAAAGGCACAAAGGACACCAAGATCACCAAGGGTGTCCTTGTGCAACTTCGTGTCTTCGTGTCTTCGTGGTTAGGGTAGTCTGTCCCGGAATACGCCGAGTGGGTAGTACTCGGTCATGGTGGACTCGATCCACCGATGGGATTCGACCGGAGTCATGTGCCACCCGCTGGGGCAGGGGACCAGGTACTCCACCATCGCGAAGCCCCGCCCCTCCTTCTGGATCTCCAGAGCCCGCAGGGTTGCCTTCTTGGCCCGGTTCAGGTTTCCCGCCCCGGCGATGGAAACCCTGGCCAGGTACACCGGCGCCTCCAGGGTGGCCAGCATCTCGGACATCCGGATCGGGTAACCTGCCTGCCCGATGTCCCTGCCCCACGGGCTGGTGGTGGTGATCTGCCCCACCAGGGTGGTGGGCGCCATCTGCCCACCCGTCGCTCCGAAGACGGCGTTGTTGACGAAGAAGATGGCCATCTTCTCGCCCCGGGCTGCCGCGTGGATCGCCTCCGCCGTGCCGATAGCCGTCATGTCCCCGTCGCCCTGGTAGGCGAACACCACGGCGTCGGGCAACGCCCTCCTGATGCCCGTGGCGGCGGCCGGCGCCCTGCCATGGGCCGGCTGGCACACGTCCAGATCCCCGAACTGCCTCCACATCCGCACCGAGCACCCAATGGAGGTCACCATGACGGTCCGCTCGGCGATCTCCAGTTCCTCCACCGCCTCGGCGATCATCCGGTGAACCACCCCGTGACCGCAGCCAGGGCAGTAGGGAAAGGGCAGGTTGATCAGCCCTTTGGGCCGGCCGAAGACCTTCTCCATATCCGCTCTATCTCCTCTCTGATGCCGGCGGTAGTGGGGATCCACCCGCCACCCTGTCCATAGGAGTGGATGGGGGCCGTGCAGCGAAGGGCCAAATCCAGGTCCTCCACCATCTGGCCGTCGTTCATCTCCACGGTGAGATAGCCCTTCAACTTGCCGATCAAGGGCTGGAAAGCCCTGGTGGGGAAGGGCCAGAGGCTGATGGGGCGCACCAATCCCACCGGGATACCCTCCCGGCGCGCCTCCTCCACGGCCTCCATGGCGATGCGGGCCGAGGTGCCGTAGGCCACCACCGCCATCTCCGCCCCCTCCATGTCCACGTACTCCCACCGCTGCTCCGCCTCGACGATGCGGCGGTACTTCTCCTTCAGGACCCGGTTCAGCTCCATCAGCTCGGCATCGGTGTAGGGAGCATTCAACACCAGGTTTCGAGGCCGGCCCCTGGCGCCGGTGACGGCCCACTCCTTGGGGAAGCCATCGACCCGCTGGGGTTTCCACTCCAGCGGCTCCATCATCTGGCCCAGGATACCGTCGGCCATGACCACCACCGGGTTGCGGTAACCGTCGGCAAGGTCGAAGGCCAGGAAGGTGAGATCGGCCATCTCCTGGACCGAGGCCGGGGCCAGCACCACCAGATGGAAGTCCCCGTGGCCCGCGCCGTGGGTGAGCTGCCGGTAGTCCGACTGAGCGGGAGGGATGCGGCCGAGGCCCGGGCTGGCCCGGGTGATATCCACCAGGACGGCGGGCAGTTGGGCGGTCGCCAGGAAGGAGATCCCTTCGGACATCAGGCTGATGCCGGGACTCGAGGAAGCGGTCATCACCCGCTTCCCGGCCGCCGCCGTCCCGTAGACCATGTATACGGTGGCCACCTCGCTCTCCGTCTGGAGGAAGGTGCCGCCCCGCCTGGGCAACTCCCTGGCCATATACTCCAGCAGCTCAGTTTGCGGGGTTATGGGGTAGCCGTAGTAAAAGAGACAGCCGGCCCGGATGGCCGCCTCACCCAGCGCCTCGTTTCCCTTCATCAGAACCCGTTCGGCCATTTCCACCTCCTGACCAATCCTGAGCCCAGTTCTGAGTTCTGAGTCGTGATGAACTCAGAACTCAGAACCCGTGTGCCTACCGATAGACCTCGATGGCCAGATCCGGACAGACCTTCCCGCAGAGGGCGCAACCGGTGCAGCAACTGGCATCGGTGAGCCTCGCCGGGTGATAGCCTCGAAGGGATATCCGCTCCGATAGCTCGATCACGTGGGGGGGACAGTAGTCGAGGCAAAGGCCACAGCCCTTGCACAGGTCGTCGTCAACCTCGATTCTCGCCATAGCCGATTCTCCTTCCGGCACAGTGCTGGCGGCCCCCTAGGCCGGAGAGGTCGCGGGATGGGTAGATGCAACCAGCGGTGAAGGTAGCAAGGAGCGGCCGGCATGTCAACGGGCAAATGCGTCTAATGGCCAGGAGCCGGCACCCAAGGAGGTGCCGGCGGCAGCGAGGGTCGGAAACGCCCGACTCCTGGCCTGGGGGACGACTGCTGAACCGCTGTTCTAGCTCTTCCGCTCGAAGGTGTAGCAGAGGGTGTCTTCGTCGGTAGTGGCCGGAGTCTGCTTCAACCGCTCGGCGTGCACCCCGTGCTCTTCGGCCTGCTGGACCGGCGAGGAGGGGGCCATGACCAGGATCTGGTCAGCCCGGCAGTGGTTCTCGTTGCCCCAGTACTCGCAGTTGTTCACGGTGCATCGGATGGTGGACATGCGGAGTCTCCCCTCTCACACTTTACCCTGGTCTGAGTCCAACCCTGGGCGCTACAGCTAGCGCTTAATAGTGGAAGGCAGCAGGAAGCGTGCCTCACTCCGGCACCAACGGCAGACTGAAGTAGAAGGTCGACCCCTTCCCCTCCTCGCTCTCGAACCAGATCTCTCCTCCGTGCTGGCGGACGATCTCCCGAGAGATGTACAGCCCGACCCCCAGCCCACCGTAGTCGTAAGGTGTCCCTATGTGAGCCCGGTAGAAGCGATCGAAGAGATGGCTCTGCCTCTCCTTCGGGATCCCCACCCCATGATCGCGAACCGAAACCACGGCCCGATCCGCCTCCCTGCGGACCTGAACCTCCACCTCTCCTCCCTGGGGAGAGAACTTGATGGCGTTGTCCAGCAAGTTCTCCAGAACCTGGTTCAACCGCTCCCGGTCCCCCTGCACGGAAACGGGATCCTTGCGAGACACTACCAGATGGTGCCGCGGGGCGGTCGCGGCCTTCCGGGCTACCTCCTCGGTCACCAGGGCAGTGAGGTCGATCCGCTCCGGGGAAAGCTTCACCCGCCCCCAGCGCATACCGGAGACGTCCAGGAAGTCCTTTACCAGTGCGTCGATCCGGTCGGATTGCTGAACTATAGTCTCTATAGCTCTGCGATACTTGGGAGCACAGGCATCGGGGGTCCGGGCCAGGGTCTGGGCGAAACCCTTAATGGCCGTCACCGGGGTCTTGATCTCGTGGGCGGCAACGGTGATGAACTGGTCCTTCAGCAGATCCAGCTCTTTCATCCTGGTGATATCGCTGAGAACCTCCACCGCGCCCAGGAAACGCGCCTCGGGATCCCGCACCGGTGCCGCGCTCGCCAGGATGTAGCGATCCCTCCGCAACCGCGCGTCGAGGACGATCTCCTCCACCCCCCGCACAACCTCGCCCCTCAGGGCCTTGGAGATGGCCAGATCCCTGCGATGGATCGGCTGCCCGTCCAGATGGCGAGGCTTCAGGGCGCTGATGTATTCCACGAGGCTCGTCACTTCACCCTGCCCGTGGTCGCCGATCATTTGCTGACCAGCACTGTTGATGAAGGTGATCTTGCCCTTGGGATCGCAGACGAAGACGGCATCGGCGATATTGGCTATGATTGCCTCCAGTTCGGCCGCACGCCGCCCGGCCAGGGTCGCCAGTTCCTGGCTCTGCAGGTTGGCCTGGACCAACTGCTCGTTGGCGCTCTTCACGCGAGAGGTGAGATCCTCCAGCTGGCGCCGGGAGTTCACCTGCTCGGTGATGTCCAGCATCAGGCTGATCACCCCCTCCACCCGGCCATTCGGGCCCCGAAGCGGCGCATACAGGAGGGATAGCTCTCTCGGGCCTGCCGGTGGTCCGAAGTCGTAGTGGAACTCGGGGATGACCACATTCTCCCCGGTCCGGTAGACCCGGTCTATGGCCTCCAGAACGGGCCCCTTTGCCAGGCCGGGGAACAGCTCGTCCACCGTACGGCCGACCAGCTCTTCCCGCTCCCTACCGCCGATCCTCTCCCGGGCCGAGTTCACCAGCACGTAACGATGATCTGGCCCCGCGATGACGGCGATAGCCACCGGGGAGTTGTCGATGACCGCCTCGGCCAGCAGCCGCCGCCGCTCGATTTCCTCGTACAATCGGGCGTTGAAGATGGCCGCAGCCAGCAGGTCGGCCAGGATCGAGACCAACTGCCGCTCCCCCGGCTCCCACCGGTGAGCGGTCCTCCTGGTGTAGCTGAGCACCCCCACCAGCCTGCCGCGCGCCAGAAGGGGCACGTCGAAGGCCGACTGCATTCCGGCGACGGAGAACATCCACCGGGTGGCGCTCGCCTTCTCCGGCATTCGCCCCAGGCTTTCCGCCGTGTGGATCCTCCTGGTGGCGGCAGTCAGGGAGGCAAGAGTGGGATCGCTGAAGGAGAGCCGCTTGACTCTCTCGGTAACCTCCGGGCTGAAGCCCTGGCTGGCCAGCAGATCCAGCATCCGCTCCTCCGGCCGGGCCACCCACACCGTGACGCCATCGGCCCCCAACTCCCTGACTGCGAGGTCCGTTGCCGTCTGGGCGATCCTGCCCACCTCCACCTCGCTCGCCAGCGCCGCCGCGATCCTGGACAGCGCCTCCTGCTGCCCCCGCGACCTCTCCAGGGCCTCGATCCCCGCCACGCTGATGGCCACCCGATGGGCCAGCAGCCTCAGCATCTGCCGATCCTGCGAGCTATAGGGAGGCCGCCCTTCGGAGGACGAGCAGACGACCAGGGCACCCACCGCTCGTCGGGCGACCGGCATGGGGGCACCCATAATGCGCCGGCAGCTGCCGGCGGTGGCAAGGCGGTCAAGGTACTGCTGAAGATCGCGACGGAGATCGATCTCGATCGGCGGAGGTGGCCCCTCCGGGAAGCCCACCCAGGCCGCCGGGACGAACTGCCCATCCTTCTTGATGAAGGCAGCGGCAGAATCTGCACCGAAGAAGTCTGCCATCTTGCGGACCACGACCTCCAGCAACTTCTGCAGATCGACAGCTTCGGGGAGAGCAGCGCACAGGGAAACCAACAGGTTCCACCGGGAAGCCGTCTGGTTAACAGTTGCCGGCATGGCTTCACCCGAGTCTAGATTCTTGGCGGAATCCACCATTCAGCCCTTGAGTGTGCACGGTCGGTGCCAGGGGAAGGAGACGGGGGGACACGGAGACGCGGGGACGCGGAGAACCCAGAACTCAGAACCCAGAACTCAGCACTCAGCACTCAGCACTCAGCACTCAGCACCCAGAACTCAGCACTCAGCACCCAGAACTCAGCACTCAGCACTCAGCACTCAGCATTCCATTAGTTGAGGCCCAGGTAAAGCAGAGCGAAGGCGGCGGTGTTGTTGACAGCGTGAGCGACCATGCAGGGCACTATGCTGCCGGTACGATAGTAGAGGTAGGCCAGGATGAACCCCACGGCGAAGATGGGGATCAGCGCCGCCAGGTCCAGATGAACCAGGGCAAACAGCCCGGCGCTGAAGAAGAAGGCCTGCCAGATGCCCTTCTGGTCCAGATAGGCGCGGAAGACGTACCCCCGGAAATAGATCTCCTCGACGATGGGAGCCACGACGGCACCTGCCAGCAGTACCAATGCGAACTGCCTGGGGCTGGCCCGGGTCACCGACTGGAACATCACGCCCTGGGTCTGTTGGACCCCCACCTGACTCAGCAGGAACTCCAGCAGGCTGCTCACGGCGAACAGCAGCACGCCGTACAGCAACCCGAGAAGAAGTTTGCCGCCCAGGCCACGGAACTCCAACCCCATGGCCTTCCAGGAAATCGCCCCGGGCCGGACGACCCGCAGATATGCGACGGCCAGCAGTGCCACGTCCAGGGATATCGCCGCGACAGCTATTCCCTCTGGAGAGAAGATCCGTCCGGAGGCCGACTCCAGCTCCACCGGAACGCCGGGAAGAAACAGCGGGACAAGGAAGAAGTAGAGGCTGGCCAACACGTTCCCCACCACGACGGCCAGCCCGGTCGAGGCCAGAACCACTCTATGGGATCCGTAATCCCGAAGGGCACGATCACCCCGAGAAAAGGCCGGAAGGAGGACGTAGAGGGTCAGTCCCACCACCGCCACCAGTCCACCCAGGAGGACGAGGCTACCCCCCGCTACCGTCCCCAACTCCCTGGCAACGGGGATTTCCCCGAGGTTGAAACCGAAAAGTCCCTCCAGATTGGACAGCAGGAAGAGGATCGTTCCCAGGAGCGCGAATACCGCACCAGCCCCAATCATCCAACCCGCTGCCCGGGTGCCGGTTCGCACAACCATCAGCGCGCCTTCAGCAGCGTGTGAAGTTCCTGTTCGAAGGATTGGAGATCTGCGAAGGCGCGGTACACCGAGGCGAAGCGGATGTAGGCGATCTTGTCCAACGCCCTCAGCTTGTCCATAACCAACTCGCCGATAACGCTGCTGGGCACCTCCATGCCGTCTCGGGAACGGCAGGCAGTCTCCACCTCATCGACCAGCAACTCGACGGTCTCGGAGCTGATGGGACGCTTTTCGCACGCCTTCTGGAGGCCAACTCGTAGCTTGCCGCGGTCGAAGGGCTCCCGCCGGCCGTCCTTCTTCACCACCACCAGGCTGGCCACTTCGGCCTGCTCATAAGTGCTGAAGCGACGCCCGCAACGGGCACACAACCGACGGCGCCGGGTGGCGCCGGCCGTCAGGTCCCGCTTATCTACGACTTTCGTTTGATCATGCGCGCAATAAGGACACTTCAAGGTATTGTAAGCCAGACCACACAATGCTAAACTACCGGCATCTTAGTTACCCCGCTTTGCCTTGTCAAGGCAAACCTCGGTTCGCTACTGTTCCGCGCAGCATTGCACGTCCATCTTCATCCGAGTTAGCTCTGCTGACTTTGGACTGTGCTCGCCTTCCAGGCGCGAATTTGCTGTGACGACGGTGGGTGACTGCGCGTTCAGGCATCTTGTACTTGTATGAGATCATAGTATAGTGTACTATACCGCAGCCAGTATCCACTAGGGGTGCTATATTAGGGAGGACGATTTGATAGGGGAGGTAGATTCTGTGGAGCGGATGATGACAGTCAAAGAGGTGGCTGCGTACCTGAAGCTGAACCCCATTACGGTGTACCGGTACGCAGCTCAGGGGAAGATCCCCGGCTTCAAGGTCGGCAGTTCCTGGCGTTTCAAGAAGGAGATCCTGGACGAGTGGGTCGTCAATGAGGCTCGGCGCTACTCTTCTACCTCGGTCTAGCCTTCGCCCAGTTCGGTAGCAAGCCAGCGCGGTCCCACCCACCACTCTCAAGCAGATCTCGCCCAAAAGGCATCCCCGGGGATGCCAATACGACTGTTACAGGCCCCTCATATCCACCGTGTCGTCGGCGGATGTTCGAGGGTATTATGCTTTGCTATCTTCCCGCTTTCTGAGACGTCAGCTTGTTCCACAGGTCGTAGCTCGTCCTGTCCTTGGGCACCAAACGGCTATCGGAGGGCGCCACCATATCGCCTCGAGCCTTGAACTCCCCTCGCTCGGGGTGTCGCAGGTCAAGGTAGGTGGCCCCCTGCTGAAGCCGAGTCCCCTCGGGCACGATCGCCAACTGCTTCAACTCCGATGGGGTCCAGTCGGGCAGCAGATCCTGGATGTCCTTGTAGTCGTAGGCGGTTGCAGCCCCTTCCTCGAACCGCTCCCCGTCCAGACCGTAATTCTGTCCCGCCATGAAGTCGGGATTCAAGTCCCTCTGATACTCCTCGGGATGTTGGGTCATCGTCGTCATCCTCCGCTGATGGCCGGCCATCGTCGCCGGCAGCTGTTGCGACAAAGGGGTGTCCGCGGCAAGATCCATACCGGGACCGGTGGCAGCTATGTGCTACAATAGAGCAAACCGACGGTTGTGCTCGCTGGGTCTTGGGCCAGGGGGTACCACCCCCGGCAAGCTCGGAAATAACTCCACCAGGAGAGTACGCCGTGTCATCAGAAGAGAACAGAGCAAAGCCTCAACCCAGCCGGCAGGAGAGCCATACCGCGGCCGAGCAGAACCCAGAGCAGCATCTGCAAGACGCCCACAAGCTGTCGATCCGCCTCCAGGGCAAGCAGGGGCCGACCGGCCAGGGCGTCTGGGCCCTGATTCGAGAGGAGCGAGGCAAGGTGAAGACCCTGACCGTCTACGAGGGCACCCGCCGCGATGCTGTGATGCGCTTCTACCGCTACATCCACCCCAACGTCACCACAGCGGCCCCGGCACCCGCCCGCCGATCGGTGTCGCAACGCTCCGCCCCCGGTCCACGTCGCAGCTCGCGCTAGCTACCCCACGACGACCAATACGAGGATCCGATTGCCCCTCTCCCTCCAGGGTGAGGGGGCAATCCCTGTTTCCCGAAGGACCGCATTGCGGCTCCCAGAGGGGTGATGTAACATATCCCCGATCCCGGATGTGGCGGTATGCCCTTGGCGCCCTCAATTCGTCCCATGCTGTTCGTGTCCTTCGGCACCGACCACATCTGGGGAGCAGCGAATTGACGGCGCGGTCGTCCAACCGATGATGGATGAATGTAGGAGGTCCAACAGGATGGCAAAGCCCCTTTCCACGAGAATCACCAGCATGGCCGGATCCGCCACGGTCCAGGTTATGAATAAGGCCCGCGCCCTGAAACAGCAAGGGGTCGACATCATGGACCTGGGTGGCGGCGACCCGGATTTCGATACGCCAGAGCACATCCAGAAGGCCGCCGTCCAGGCGATGGAGTCGGGTTTCACCCACTACGTGGCCAGCTCGGGGATCCCTCAACTGCGCAAGGCCATCGCTCAAAAGCTGGCGCGGGATAACGGGGTCGAGGTGGATCCGGACAAGGGGATCATCGTGACCTCCGGCGGCAAGCTTGCCCTCTACGCCACCCTGATGGCCCTCATCAACGAGGGGGACGAGATCATCCTGCCGGAGCCGGCCTGGGTCACCTACCGCCCCATCATTCAACTGGCGGGCGGCACCACCGTTCCCCTCAACCTCACGGCGGAAAACGGCTTCAGCCTCACGGCGGAGATGCTGAAGGCAACGGTGACTCCCAGGACCAAGGCCATCGTCGTCAACTCCCCCTCCAACCCCACGGGCAAAGTGCTGACCCGAGAGGAGTTGGAGGCGATCGCCGCGGTGGCTCGGGACAACGATCTGTACGTGGTGTCGGACGAGATCTACGAGAAGATCATCTTCGACGGCCGGCAGCACTTCAGCATCGCCAGCCTGCCGGGGATGGCAGAGAGGACTCTAACCCTCAACGGCCACTCCAAGGCCTACGCCATGACGGGATGGCGGCTGGGCTACCTGGCAGGGCCGGCTGCCCTGGTGAAGGAGATCGGAAAGATCCAGGAGCAGACCGCTACCTGCGCTCCCTCCTTCGTCCAGACGGGTGGCCTCGCCGCCCTGGAGGGCACCCAGGAGCCGATAGCTCGCATGGCCGCCGAGTACGAGCGGCGCCGGGACTTCTTCGTCGACATGCTGAACGACATCCCCGGCGTAAGCTGCTTCAAGCCCGAGGGTGCCTTCTACGCCTTCCCCAAGTTCGATCTGGGCTTGGACTCCATCAAGGTAGCGGACATACTGTTGGAGAAGGCCCGGGTGGCAGGCACGCCGGGCTCCGCCTTCGGCGCAGCCGGCGAGGGGCACGTTCGCTTCTCCTTCGCCACCTCGCCCCAGGTCCTGGAAACGGCGGCGAAGCGGATCAAGGAGATGTTGAGCTAGCGGCGAGGATCGCCGGCAGGAGCCGGCTCCTACGAGACCGAGGATCGTTCGAGCCCCCTCTCAGTGCTGAAAGGGCCTGAGAGGGGGCTCCGCATTTGGAGTCTGAGATTGCACCATAAGGGGAAGCGGGCTTGATAAGGGTGAAGGGATGTGCCAGCAACTTGGGGACGGCTGCGCGGCCGTCGCCAAGACACTCCCTTATGGTGCAATTTCAGTTCGGAGTGCTGCGGCTTGCCCGTAGGGTTATGGCGATTTATACTATGAATACCATGATAATGATTCGACCCTCCGTGGCGGCTCGAGGTTGCCAGTGAACAGGATCCGGGGGCTTGTCTCCCACACCACGCTCTTCTACCGAATACTGATCGCCAGCTCGGCCATCGTCCTGATCGGCGCCGTGGTCGGCACCTGGGTGGTCAGGGCGCTGCCTCAGCAGTTCCCCCTCGACCTCATCGCCGGCTTCGTGCTGGGCGGGGTGAGCCTCCACGTCATCGCCAACTTCTGGATACTGAAGGCCGCCATGAAGCCGCTGGAGTCCCTCCAGAAGACCGTCGACGAGGTGTACTACCAGGGCAACCTCAAGGCTCGGGCCGTCCCCGACCCGTTGGGCGATCCCGCCACCAACCGGCTGGCCGAGGCCGTCAACAGCATGCTGGAGCGGATCCTCGACACTCAGTGCGAGGTGCAGCGCATCCCCACCAGGGTGTTGCGGGCCCAGGAGGAGGAACGGAAGAGGATCGCCCGCGAGCTTCACGACGAGACCAGTCAGGCCCTTACATCGGTGATCGTCGGACTGAAGGGGCTGGAGAGAGCCGAGAGCGGTGCAGAGGTTCGGGAGCGGGTGGGGGAACTGCGGGCCACCGTGGCCGAGACCCTGGACGCTGTCCACCGCATGGCGGTGGAGTTGCGGCCGAGCGCCCTCGACGAACTGGGGCTGGTCCCGGCTCTGCGAAGTTACGTGAAGGAGTACAGTCGCCAGTCTGGGATCCAGGTAGAGCTTCAGGTCTCCGGGCTCAAGGGAAGGCTGCCCGCCGAGATGGAGGTGGCCGTCTACCGGGTGGTCCAGGAAGCCCTGACCAACGCGGCCAAGTACTCGGAGTCTCATCACGTCGCCGTCAAGCTGAGTGTGGAGGGTTCGACACTGACGGCGCTGGTGCGGGACAATGGACGCGGCTTCGACGTGGACCGGGTCCAACAGTCCAAGGACGGGGGGCTGGGCCTCTTCGGGATGAAGGAGAGGGTGAGCCTGCTCTCCGGCCAGCTGGATATCCTGTCGGCTCCGGGGGCAGGAACGACGATCCTGGCCAGGATACCCCTGGACCGAGCCTGCGAGAAGGTGGAATGCTGATGAGGAAGATTCGGTTGCTGTTGGTGGATGACCACGCGGTGCTGAGGGCGGGTCTGCGAACCCTGCTGAACAGTGAGCCCGACATGGAGGTGGTGGGTGAAGCCGCCAACGGCAGCCAGGCCGTCGGCCAGGTCTCCCACCTGCGTCCGGACGTGGTTCTCATGGACATCACCATGCCCGTGATGAACGGACTGGAGGCCACCCGACAGATCCGGAGGCTATATCCCGACGTCAAGGTGCTGGTGCTGACCATGCACGACAGCGAGGAGTATCTCTTCCAGACCCTGCAGGCGGGCGGTTCAGGCTACGTTCCGAAGAAGGCCGCCGACACCGATCTGATCAACGCCATTCGGGTGGTGCACGAGGGTGAAACCTTCCTCTACCCCACGGCGGCCACCAGGCTGATCCAGGACTACGTGGAGCAGGTAGACGCCGGCCATGAGGCGGAGAGCTTCGGCCGTCTCACGGAGAGGGAGAAGCAGGTGCTGAAGCTGATGGCGGAGGGATACACCAACCTGGAGATCGCCAACCTGCTGGTGATCAGCGTCAAGACGGTGGAGACCCATCGCGCCCGCATCATGGAGAAGCTGGGATTCCGCACCCGAGCCGAACTGGTCCGCTACGCCATCAGCAGAGGCATGCTGGAGATCGGAGCGTAACGGGGGGGCGGGGGTCAGGGGCCGGTAACCGA
>JAJZQR010000117.1 GCA_021806765.1 Chloroflexota bacterium
CACCTTCGTCGTCGGCTGCTGTTGGCTCGCGGGCAGCCCTGCGCTGAAGCTCACCTCTTTCGTCTCCGTTACCTTACCCTCGTAGTTGACCTTCCCTCGCACCGAGTACTTCCCGGCTTCGGGAACGTCGAGGAACAGCTCCAGGATGGCCAGTTCGCCGACAGGCACCACCCGTTCCCGCGACTCCACGACCTTGATCAAGGCGTTGTCGCGATACACCTCGGCGGCCAGCGTGGCCTTGGTGTCGATCTTTCCAGTGTTTCGGAAGAATCCGACGGCCTTCGCCAGCGCCCCTACCTGGGGCGCCGACTCGAGCCGGAGATCGTCCAGAACGCCCTGGCGGGTAAGGGTGCCTCGCGGCTGAATGTCGAACTTGATCTCCCGCTCGTCGACCTTCTCATTCCCGAGCATCACCGTGGTGGAAGCCAGATAGCTCCCCGCGGGCCTGCCCGAATGGTCCCATTCCGTCACGATCCGCTCGATGCTCTCCGGTTCCACCGTCGTCTTGTCGGAGGATGCCTCGCCCACCACGGCCCCCTTATCGTTCTTCACCTGCAGCTTGATGGTGGGGGCGGCCTTCACGTTCCCCGTGTTCTGGAAGAGGGTCCTGATCCGCAGCGGCGGCTGGTCCACCTCCGCCTCGTCCACGCTCTGGTCCAGCACCGCGCCGGCCAGCTTCTGAGTGCCGGTGACGTCGACCTTCAGCTCCGCCACAACCCCTGCGGAAACCGCGGTCTGCCCCTTCTCCGGCTTCGCCGCCGCCTCCCCCATGATCCGAACGCTGCCCTGGTGCCCTCCGTTGGGGGCGTCCTGGGGAACCGACATCCGTAGCAGCAGCCTCACGTCGCTCCGAGCGGGAGCAGCTACCTTGTCGAGGGGAACCGATGGATTGGCAGGGTCGTAGAGGACCGCCCACTTCCCCACCTCCCCATCCATGATGAAGGTGAACACCAGGTCTGTGTCCTCCTGGTTGATGATGGTGAGGGTCCGGTCGTACTGGCTACCGCGCAGCGCGTCCTTCATGTCGATCTGCATGGGGAAGATCCCTATTCCAGCCGCCAGGACCCGGGTTGGGAACAGAGAGAGCAGCAGCGCTAGCGCTACCAGCAGCAACGACCTTCCCTTTCGAACCATCGTCCCTTCACCTCCGATTCTTGTCCCATAAGTGATATTAGAGAATGGCCGGCGGATGCCGGAGAGCCGGCCAGGGGGAGGCCGGTCTTGACGCGACCGGCTTCCCCCTCCCCTTCGGCGGCGGGTGCTAGAACTGCGACCCGTCGCCATCCGTTCGGCTACGAACCCGTGGTGCAACTGGTGGTGACCCACATGTCGATGGACCCGGAGTAGCTGTCGTTAGGTATGGATTTTGGATGGATCGAGAGATCCAGCTCCGTGGGATCGTTGGAGAGCAGCGCCCTGTTGACGCAGACCGGCGCGCCCGACGCGACCGGATCGATCGTCACGAAGGGCGGGGCGAGGGTTTCCGTGCCGACGCTGATATCGAAGCTGTTGATGACCTTCCCGAGCGTCGCACCCGCCAGGTCGTGGAAGTTCACGTTCAGGAAGATGTCGATGTTCCCCATGTTCTCGATCGTCGGCGGGGTGGAGCCGAAGTCCCGGTCGCCGGAGAGCACCTTGAAGGTGTTCGGGCTTATCGCTCCCCAGTTGATGGTGGTGAAGTCCTTCTTCCACCCCACGATGGGCAGGTCGGTGAAGGTCTTGCTCAGCTGACCGATATTGCCGCTGGTGTCTGCCACGTAGGCCACGACCGTGTCGGTCCCGGCCGGCTGCTTCTTGGTGAGGGGACCCACCACCCGGAAGACCTCGACCTCCTGCTTGGTGCAGCGGACGTAGATGTTCTCAGCCTGAGCAGCCGTCAGCTGGCCGGTGTCGATGGCGGCCTCCAGGGGAGTGCCCACCGCCGTCCAGCTAGACAGGGCCGAGCAGGGCACCGTGGTCAGGTCCGCCGCCGTGTTCGGCTGCAGGTAGTCACTGGGACCGACACCCCAGCCGAAGGCGCTGCTGTTCCGGACGATCGACGGCATCGCCGGGTAAGCCGGCGCGGTGCCGTGGAGCTGGTACTTCAGCTGCCCGTTGGTAGCGAGCACCCGGATGAAGGCATCGTTGATCGCCCCGATGCCGTAGGGGCTCTCCACCACCCACCAGTACTCCATCAGCCTTATCGGGTCGTCATCCAGCACCGGAGTAATCTGGATGCCCACCGTCGACATGTCGTCGTCGTGCTGGTGAGAGTTGGTGGCCGTGCCGTACTGGATCCCGGCCACGCTCGGCTGCATGTCGGGCAGCTGCCAGTTGAAGTCCACTGTCGGAGCCAACCCGGTGCCGTTCACCTGAGCACTTGCAGGAACGCTGACCGCTGGCGGGGTCGTCTGGGCGGCCACCACCCCCACGCTCATCAGCCCCAAAACCAGAACCAGGAGACCCGCTTTCCAGATCCTTTTCATCGCACATTCTCCCTATGCTTGCTGAATTCAGCCTATTCCGGATCCAGGAACTGGGTTTCGCGGCCTCCACCTTGCCGGCGTTTTCTGATATAGTGAAGCTGCGGCAGAGGCAAGGCTTCGGCCGGCCTTTGTCCGGGCCCCGACAGCTGATCCCTGTCGGGGTCCTTTACGTCTGAGCCCTCAAAAGGCACCACCTCCTTTCATCTTCTAGGGGATGAGACTTGACCGCACCAGTGGCTCGCCCTATAATGGGCATGAACAGTGGGTGGCAAGCATGCCCCCTGTTCCCGAGCCCCGGCGGTGGCGGCCGCTGAGGGGCTCTTCTTTTGTCTATGTCGGTGCGGCCTCGCGGCCTTCCCTTCCTACCTCGGTCCCTTCTGCCTTCCTGCCCTTCGGCTCCTCCTCAACTCCTCCCTCTCGCCCCGCGAGACAACCAGCCCATTGAGGCTGGCTTAGCCACTCTGCCTGTGGGGGAGATAACCGATAGTCCGAGCCGAGGACCCTCTGTAGCGAAGCCTTCCGGTCTCATTCTCGCGTGATAGTCCTCCGTTCCTGTAGCGTACGAGGCTACTAGTCCGCAGGGAAAACTACGCCGCGCCAGGCCGCAGTGACATCGCTGTAGTAGTCGGGGTTCGTACAGATATATAGCTCACTGCAGGAACAAAATACAACTAGTTGCTGGTTAGAATTGAGTTAGAGTTTTCGGTAGTGTCCAACCAGCAAGAGGGGGCGGTGCGCACAGGGCACCGCCCTACGTGGGTGACTTATGGAACGGCGCACTTAGCCGTCCTTCAGGAAGCAAGAGGCAGACGGTCAGAGCCGGGTTAGACTACTTTGCCGGGTGCCGGCTCGGCGGCCTCCCCGTCCCCCAGGTAGTAGCCGCGGCCGCGCTTCGTCAGGATGTACCTGGGCCGGCTGGGGTCCGTCTCCACCTTCTGCCGCAGGTACCAGATGTACAGCTTGAGGTAGCCTTCTTCCTCCATGTACTCCGGTCCCCACACCTGGGTCAGAAGCTCGCGGCGGGGGATCACCTCGCTGGGGCGAGCGGCCAGGGCGGCCAGGAGGCGGAACTCCGTGGGGGTGAGCTCGATCGGCTCCCCGTCCTTCGTCACCTCCTGCCTGGGCAGGTCTATCCGCAGCTCCCCGACGGCGACCTCCGTTTGCTTCGGCGGCCCGCCCGCCAAGCGGCTGCGCCGGAGCAGGGCCTCCACCTGGGCCACCAGCACCGAGAGGTCGAAGGGCTTGGTCATGTAGATGTCGGCGCCGTCGCGCAGGCCCCTCAGCTTGCTCCACTCCTCGTCCATGGCCGTCAGCATCAGTATCGGGACATCCGAGATCTCGCGCATGCGGCGGCAGGCTTCCCATCCGTCCATCTGCGGCAGCATGACGTCCAGGATTACCAGGTCGGGTTGCTCCTGCTGCACCTGGTCCAGGGCCTCCAGACCGTCACGGGCGATGACCACCCCGTAGTCCGCTTCCTCCATGGTGAGCCTCACCACCTCGGTGAGCAGCTCGTCGTCGTCGGCCAGCAGAATCCTCGCATTCATTGGTCGTGCCCTCGTCTCGGACCGCAACTGGAGATCAACGGATTGTTGAGATGACAACTACAACATAGCCTGATCGAATATACTGCAATCTATGTACCACTTATTAGATCCAGGGGCATGGTTCGCAGATAGAGTGACAGTCTAGTGAAGGCAGCCTCTCTAGATCGTCATGCCCGACCTGATCGGGCATCCAGGGGTCCACGTTGGCGTGTAGGAGTGGCCTCACGAGGAGATGGGATGCCTGGACCCCCGCCTTCGCGGGGGTGACGTTGGCAATAGACTGTAACTCTATCTACCCGCCCTCGTGAACCATGCCGATCCAGGCGATAGTTGCAGTTATGCGGTTCGAGCGGATTCTGCCGTGGGGGTGAGTAGTGGGAGGGTGAAGTGGAAGGCGCTGCCTCGGCCCGGCTCGCTTTCCGCCCAGATGCTGCCCCCCTGGGCCTCGATCAGCTGCTTGGCCACCGAGAGACCGAGGCCGGATCCACCGCTGGATCGCGCCCTCGATTTGTCCACCCGGTAGAAGCGGTCGAAGATCCAGGGAAGCTCCTCGGCGGGGATGCCGGACCCGGTGTCCGATACGGTGACTTGGACGCAGTTTGCCGTTGCTGTAGCCGCACCCTGACCCTCTCCCAAAGGGAGAGGGGATTTCGCGGAGACCCGCACCGCGCCTCCCGAGGGGGTGTAGCGCAGGGCGTTGCTCATCAGGTTCCTCAGCACCTGACCCACTCGATCCGGATCGCCGAAGACCCGCGGCAGCTCCTCCGGCAGCTCCGTCTCCAGCCGCACCCCGCGCTCGTCGCCCTGGGGCTGGATGCCCGAAACGGTTCCACGCACCAGCTCGCCCAGATCGAACGGTTGGAGATGGAGGGGCAGGTGTCCGGCTTCCGCCAGAGAGAGATCCCTCAGGTCGGTGACCAGGCGGCCCAGCAGTTGGGTCTCTTCCTGCAGGGAGACCAGCCGTTCCGGGGTAGCCTCCACCACTCCATCGACCATCGCCTCCAGGTTCCCCTGGATTATGGAGAGGGGCGTCTTCAGCTCGTGGGCTATGTCGCTCAGCAGCTGCTTCCTCTGCTCCTCGTTCCTGGCGAGGCTGCCCGCCATGCCGTTGAAGGCTTTCGCCAGGGCGGCGAGTTCGTCCCGGGAGCGGAGATCCACCCTCTGGGAGAAGTCCCCCGCCGCTACCCGTTGGGAGGCGAGGGTGAGCCTCTTCAGGGGTGCGGTGATCTGCCGGCTAAGCAAGAACCCCAGCAGCAGGGCCGCCGCCAGGGCGATGCCCCCGGCCAGCCAGAGGGAGCGGTTGACGCTGTCCAGGAACCGGCGCTCGGGGCTGCCGGCCACCTGCATCATCTGACGCATTGCATCCGCCATGGTGGAGCCCCCGCCGGAGCCCCGCCCCATCATCCCACCCACCGCCGTTTGCTGCGAGGAGAGGCCACCGCCCACCAGGTAGTCGCCGAACTCGGCGGTGGTGAAGCGGTTGGCCAGGTAGCCGACTATCAGCACTCCCACCAGGGCCACGGCCACGAAGCCGATGGCGAGCTTGAAGGTGACGCTACGCATGGGGACGCTCCGCGAACTTGTAGCCCACGCCGTATACGGTCAGCAGGTAGGTGGGATGCTGGGGGTCGCGCTCGACCTTCTGTCTGAGGTTCTTGACGTGGGCGTCGATGGTTCGCTCGTATCCCTCGAAGGCCTCCCCCTGAACCTGGTCGAGCAGTTGGAGTCGGGTAAACACTCGACCCGGGTGTCGCATCAGCACCTCCAGGAGGCGGAACTCGGTGGGGGTGAGGTCCAGCGCTTCGTCGCCCCGCATGACCTGGTGGCGGGCTGGGTCGAGGACCAGGTCGCCCGTTCTCAGGGTCTCCTGGGGAGGCTGGGGAGGGGAGCCGGCCCGCCGCAGCACGGTGCGCACCCGGGCAACTACCTCCCTTGGGCTGAAGGGCTTGGTGACGTAGTCATCGGCTCCCAGTTCCAGGCCGATCAGCTTGTCGGTTTCCTCGTCCCGAGCCGTGAGCATGATGATGGGGACAGCCGATTCCCGCCGAAGCCGCCGGCAGACCTCCAGCCCGTCTATCACCGGCAGATTGAGGTCCAGCACCACCAGTTGGGGTTCCTTGCGATGAAAGGCATCCAGGGCGGCACCGCCGTCGGCCACTACCGCTACCTGATAGCCCTCCCTCTCCAGGTACAGCTTCAGCAGTTCGGAGATCTTAGGCTCGTCCTCCACCACCAGTATAGTCTCTCTGGCCAATGTGCTCTCCCAAAGGGCGTAGCATATTCAGGACTGGGGGCCCAGGACTGGGGGCCCAGGACTAACCGTCCTGGACCTGCTCCAGACGGATTATATCAGGAGGTGGTGAAGAAGCTGTGAAGGGGGAGGGGCAGGGGTGGGGGTGGAACGGTTAGTACTCCACCGGCGTCCCCGGTGGGACCATCTGCACCCAGATCTTCCCGGGGTTCATCAGTACCGGCTTGCCGCCGGCGTCGTACCACTCGGTGACGTCGCCGTAGGAGGCTTTGCGCCAGGTGCCCTCGGTGACGGCGCCATCCCGGAAGTAGAGGGCTTTGCCCTTGCCGATCTGCGTCATGTCCAGCCGGCCCACACTGTCGATCACCCACGCGTTGACGAACTGGATCACCACGTTCCTGGGAGCCACCTGCTCCTCCGTATCGGCATCCTTGTGGGGCAGCCCGTCCATGAAGCGGTGATAGATCCGGTCCTCGGGCGAGTACTCGTAGTCCACCCGATAATCGGGGGCGTACTGGATGGAGATCTTGCTGGCCTCCTGGCCTGGAATCGGTTCGGGGTCGGTGCGGAACTGGAACCCCGCCGTGGAGCCGGGTTTAACCCTCCGGACCTTCTCCAGGGTGGAGCGGAGCAGGGCGGTACTGGTGTAGGCGTTGTGAGGAGCGGGGCGGCTGTCGATCCTCCAGAACCCCGGGTCCCCCCGGATCTCGTCCAGGTCGGTGATGCCGGTTGCCTGCAGGGCGTCGTAGGCCTGGGGACTCCAGCCGATGTGGACGAAGGAGGCGTTGTATTCGGCAGCCAGGTACACGAAGTAGTGGCGGGCGCTCCGAATGGGACCGATGGCCTCGGCCTGCCCGTCGATGTAGATGGCCATGAAGCGGCTGATCCCGCCCTCTACCAGGGCCTCGTAGACTATGTCGGCTCTGGCCAATCCCGACTGAGGTCTGGCGTCCACGAAGTTCTCCACCACAACGGCCAGCGGGCAGAAGGGGGCCTTGGGGATCGGCGGCAGCGTGGCGGTGGGCTCCGGTGGCGGGGGTAGCTCCACCGATAGCTGCTTCGTCTCATCGGGCGAGAGGAAGATGCTGGTCCGGTACAACTGCCGGTCCGCGAGGGAGAGCGCCACCTGGTGGTTGCCCGAGCCCAGATTCTCGACCAGTAGTGGGGTCTTGCCCCGCTCCATCCCGTCCACTGAGACGGTGGCTCCTTCCGGCTTGCTCTCCAGGGCCAGACTGGCGGGGAGGGGGGCAGCGGTGCTCTCCGGAGTCGGGGTGGCAGCGGGCCGGCCCGCTGCCACTGCCGGCGTTGCTCCGGCTCCCGAGGAGCCCTGGGGCGTGGATCGAGCCCAGGTGGCTACCGCGACGATGGCCAGCAGGAGGACGATGCCGGCGATGGTGATGATCCTGCCGGTGGTTCCAGTCAAGGCGGGTCCGCCGCGGGATCGGTCCGGCGGTGGTGGCTGGCAGCACATGAAGATGCCTCCCTGGGGGTTGGACTGGTGCGCCAGGACACGGGTCGAGGGAACTGAACCAAGGGTCGAGCCTATCAGCCCCATTATAGGGACGGGGTCAAGGGGGAGGATGGAGCTGTGGTCTCGACGCCACCCGTCGGGTGCAGTATGATTCCGCCGCTATGGCTGCATCCCCACGTGCCAACTGGATATATCTCTTCCACGGCGAGGACGACCTCTCCTCCCGCGAGGCGGTCCAGGGCCTGATGGCCCGAATGAAGGACTCCCCCCTGTGGGAGTACAATGTCGCCTCCTTCGATGGGGAGAAGCTGGTGCTGTCCGAGCTGGTGGGTCTCTGCCAGACGGTCCCCTTCATCGCGGACAAGCGGCTGGTGGTGGTGACCAATCTTCTCTCCCGATTGGGGGATTCGGGCCGGGACAGCGGGCGCGACGAACCGAAGCAGGAGCGGGCACCCCGAGGGAGCAAGAAGGCCCTGCTGGAGGGACTCCTGGGGTTTCTTCCCTCGGTCCCCGAGTTCTGCCGGCTGGTCTTCCTGGAGGAGCAGTTGATCCCCGAGAAGGACGCGATCCTCCAGGCGATCCGGAAGCTGGGGGGCTACGTCAAAGCCCACCGTCTGGAGGAGGGTGGCGTAGCGGGCTGGATCCGGGCCAGGGCTCCCAGGATCGGATGCAGGATCTCGCCCGAGGGCGTGGAGGAGCTGGCGGCGGCGGTGGGGCCCAACGCCCGGCTGCTGAACAGCGAGATGGTGAAGCTGGCGACCTACTGCTCGGATCGACCCATCTCCCGGGAAGACGTGCGGGAGCTGGTGGCCGACGCTCGGAAGGCCAACGTTTTCGCCATGGTAGATGCCGTGGGGCTGCGCCAGCCGGAGGCGGCACTGAGGGAGTTGCGGAAGCTGCTATCGGAAGGCGACCATCCCCTGAGGGTGATGGCCATGGTGGTGCGTCAGTTCCGGCTGCTGATCCAGGTGAAGGAGCTATCCGAGGCTGGGGCTTCACCGGACGAGATCGCCCGAAAGGCGGGAGCGCCCTTCCGGGGGGTCTCCAACCTCCAGCGGCAGGCCCGCAACTTCAGCTTCCAGCAGTTGGAGCGGGTGTACCGGCAACTGCTGGATTACGACATCCAGGTGAAGACCGGTGCCAGGGATGCCGAGGCGGCCCTGGAACTGCTGATAGCCGAGTTGCTCAGAGCTGCCTGATCACCGCGACGACCTTACCCTGGACCCTCAGCTCTCCGGGAGCCACGTAGATCGGCTCCATGGTGGCGTTGGCCGGCTGCAGCCGAATGCGGTCCCTCTCTCGATACAACCGCTTGAGGGTGGCCCTACCTTCCGAGCTGGGACCGTCGGTGAGCAGCGCCACCACTATGTCGCCGTCGTCGGCGCTCTCCTGAGGGCGGACCACCACCAGATCGCCGTCATCGATCAGGTCCTCGATCATCGATTTCCCCTTGACCCGCAGGGCGTAGCACCCCTCGTCGCAGAGCCGCGCGGAGACCTCCATCTCCTCCCTGTGGCCCTGCAGCGCCTCGATGGGTTCGCCGGCGGCGATCCTCCCCATGACGGGCACGGAGGTCGTGGTCGGGGAGCGGCGGGGGAACACTCCTGCCGCAAGCTCGATCCCCCGAGAGACGTCGGGATCCCTGCGTAGATGCCCCAACCGTTCCAGGGCTCTGAGGTTGTAGTCGACCACGGAGGTGGAGGAGATCCCGGCTTCCTGGCCGATCTCGCGGATGGTGGGGGGATAGCCGTGGCGTTGCTGGAATCGGGCTATGAAGTCGAGGATCCGTCGTTGTCGCTCGGAGAGTGGGCGCATGACCGTCCTCCATCAAACAGAAAAAGCCGTAGAACGTTCGTTCTACAGCATTCTAACCATCCACCGCAGCTATTGTCAAGCCACCGCCGGCTTTGCTGAGATTGCACCATAAGGGGAAGCGGGCTTGATAAGGGTGAAGGGATGTGTCAGCAACTTGGGGACGGCTGCCTGGAAACCGTCATTCCCGCGGAAGCGGGAATGACGATGGGGTGCCCCACCCCTACAAAGGATTCCTTCCTGCGGCCGTCGCCAAGACGCTCCCTTATGGTGCAATTTCAGCGGCTTTGAGGTCCCCTGAGTTCCTGCTACTCCGCCACACAGATCCGGGTCTGTAGGGAGGGGCCCTGTGCCCCTCCGCCCGGCGAGCAATCGCGGGGACGGGCGGCAGGGCAGAGCGCCCTGCCCTACGTATCAAGACCGGATTGGCCGCGCACTAGTTCCACCGAGGTCCCCTGAACTCCCGTCGAGGGCTCTCCTAGGCGGTGGCGGTCGCCTTCTCGGCCTTGGCCAGTCGCTTCATGAGTCGCGACTTTCGCCTGGCGGCTGCGTTCCGGTGGATGACCTTCTTGGTGGCAGCCTTATCCAGGGCGCTGACGGCGCTCCGCACGTCAGGCGCGGCCATTTCCAGCTGTCCGGCATCGACTTCGGCGCGCGCCTTCTTGACCAGGGTTTTCAGTTCAGTGCGAATGGGCTGATTCCGCTTTCGCTTCCGAGTGGCGACCCGGATCATCTTGATGGCAGACTTCGTGTTGGCCAACCTATCACCTCTCCCGCGGGGTTCCCTGCTTCACAAAACGGGCCCAGCGCCCCCTGCAGCCGCCTTACCCAGATCCAACTGCCGGCGTTGGGCCAGCCATTTCCTGTGGCAAAAACAGATGTTACAGCAATCCCGCCTCTTTGTCTAGCGTCGATCGCGGCTCGCGGGTGGCACCTACCCCAGACTGGCGATGCCGGCCCTCACGGCCTCCTCGTCCTGCTCCGAGGTGCCTCCGCTTGCCCCGGCCGCTCCGACCACCCGACCATCGACCACGATGGTCAGGGCGCCCCGCCGGATGATGGTCCTGCCCTGGGTCATGGCCGCAACGCTGCTGAAGAACGCAGGGCCGGATTGGGATCGCTGCTCGATCTCGCCGCTACTCACCTGCCAGGCGGCCGCCGTGTAGGCCTTACCGGTGGCTATCTGGGGCGATAGGAAGGGCGCCCCGTCCATGCGGGACAGGTGAACCAGGTGTCCTCCCTCGTCGACCACCGCGATGCTGAGCTTGACCCCCATCTCCTGGGCCCGGGCTATGGCTCCCTCGACTATTCGCCTGGCTGTGGCTAGATCCAACGCCATCGTTCTCTCCTCCTACAACTGCTGTTATGGCTGTACCAGCTGCAACCAGAGCCGCTCCTTCAGTTCCTCGTACCAGCGGCGGCCCTGCTCGCTCCACTCCCGTTCGGCCTCGGGGTCGGAAGGCGCGGGATCGGGAGGCCTTGTGTCTCTCGAAAGATTGTCCTTCATGCGGTCACCCCCCCACCCAGCAGTTACGTCTCTAGTATATCAACAACCAGGCAGGGGGATAGTGTATTGACAGCAGCGGCAAGAAGAGTATAGTAGGTCACGTAGGAAGATGCTCTCTATAGCTTCTGCTATGGTGGTGGCGGCAGGTAGGACGCACCAACCGTTTGCGAGGAGAGCCTGCCCTTGGCGCCCGCCTGAGCCGCTCAGGCGGGCGCGCCGTTTACCGACCGGGAAGGGGGTGAGCCGGCAGTATCGGGCCTGCTTTCGTCGTTGGCCGTTGTTTAGCTACCTGGCCAGAGGCGCATCCGGTAGCCGCGACCGTTGGACCTGGAGAAGGGCCGGCGGCGCTAGTCGGAGTGGCATTTCTTGGCGGGAGGCAGAGAGATGGGCAAGCTGCGAGTGCTATCGATCAAGGGCGATCGTACCGTTACGTGGGATCAGAAGCAGGCGGAGACTGGCGATCCCGAGGCTGAAGAGGCCGTGCGCGAGGCCGAGCGGATCTTCCAGGAGGCGCTGAGGAATGGCGCCGCCGCTTTTCGGGTGAGCACCGGGACGCCAGCCACCAGGATAGATCGATTCGATCCGAAGGCGGACCAGATCGTGGTGGTGCCCAGGGTGGCTGGCGGATGATGGATCCGCAGCAGGGGCCGCAGCTTCTGGTACTGGCCTGCATCCTGATGTTCGTGGTGGTTTGGAAGCTGTGGTGCCGCTACTATCTCTTCCCACCACAGGAGTTGGATCCTGAGGCGGAGGGGAGAGCGGCGGTACTGCTGCGAGAATTGCTCTCGGATCACGAGCATCAGCAGTTGCTTCAGACCGGCTACTTGATGGTGCCCAGCCGGAGGGTGCAAGGACGCGTCTACCGGGTACCAGCCCGACCGGGCTGGGTCGACGTCT
Source organism: Chloroflexota bacterium (assembly GCA_021806765.1). The sequence goes on from JAJZQR010000117.1 coordinate 11,951, forward strand.
ACGAGGCGGACCGGCTTGCCATGAGGGTGTGCGTAGAGCCGGTGGAGCATCTGCCTCAGGGGGACGTGGTGCTGATGCACAAGCTGATGATCGAGGCCAATGAGCAGGATTACCTCCGCACGGCAAACATCGTGTACGTGCGGCCGCCCTCCGGTCAGAGGTGGCGGCGGTCTCAGCAGTAGGTCGGGAGGACCTCACCCCCGGCCCCTCCCCGCTGCGGGGAAGGGAGAGGGGTGGGGTCCTTCTCTCAACCCTCAGCCCCGGGGCCAGCTGTCGAGGACTATCTGGAGTTGCAGCGTCTTTCCGTCCCGCAGGATCGTCAGGGTGACCTGGTCTCCAACCTGTTTGGAGTCCACGTAGTCGGATAGCTGGTCTGCCGTAGCCAGCGGCTGGCCGTCTATCGACAGCACCACGTCACCTCCGGTTGGGATCTGGTCAACCTGATCCCCCTGAGCACTGCTCATGGATACTGCCCCCCGCACGGCCGCCCTGCCGGCCGGGCTGTCGGGCAGGACGTGGACAACGTAGACACCCCCGGACCCGCTGAGGCTCAACGCCTCGGCCAGGTAGTCATTGACAGTCATGCCTGATATCCCTGTCCACGCATGGGATACGGTCGCGCCTGCCATCATGTCGGGCAGGACGTGGCGGGCGACGTTGATGGGCACGGCGAAGCCGATGCCGACGGAGCCGCGCACCGGGCTCTCGATGGCGGTGTTGACCCCTATCACCTGACCGGTGGAGTTGATGAGGGGCCCGCCCGAGTTGCCGGGGTTGATGGCGGCGTCGGTCTGGATCATGTGGCGGATGGACCAGCCGGAGTCGGTGGGGAAGGTGCGGCCCAGGGAGCTAATGATCCCGCTGGTCATGGTGCTCTGGAAGCCGAAGGGGTTGCCGATAGCGATAGCCACCTGGCCGGGGCGTAGCTGGTCGGAATCCCCCATGGTGGCAACCGCTATCTTGGACCTGATCCGGTCGGTCATCCCGATCTGAACGAGCGCCAGGTCGTTCCCGGGGTCGCGGCCGATCAGTTGAGCCGGTATCCGGGTCCCATCCACCAGGGTGACGTCCAACTTGTCGGCCCTGTCGACCACATGGTTGTTGGTCAGGATGCGTCCCTGGTCGTCGATTATCACTCCGGAGCCAACACCCCTATCGGGAAACTGGCCCTGGACGCTCCCGGAAGTGGGCGCCCGGCGGTTGGTGACGTTGACCACGGCAGGCGACAACCGCTGGTAGATCTCGACGGCCATCTCCTCTCTGAACAGAGAGGGGCTCGCTTCAGCTGTCTGGGCATAGACGATGGATGCTACGCCGTGATTGTCCGATGGTTGGAGGGTCCAGATCCCCAGGACAATGGCCGCGCCCAGGAGCGAGCCAAGAAACAACAACGCCAGGTTCTTTCGGATCGATTGCATCTGCCGGGCTTTACCTCCCTCCGGGAAACCTCCTCCCTGCATCTGGTTGAAGTTGGCAGTTTCCATACCATCAACCTGGAACTAATCGGCGCAGGGCCTATGGTATAATTGGCAATAATAGGGCAGGGACAATCGGGGTCCGGAGGCGGTCCCTCTTGTGGACGTCGCCACTGGGCCTCTTTTATCTATCGGGTCTTTTGAGGTGCCGAATCCCGTGACGAGCCAGGACAGGATCAGAAACTTCTGCATCATAGCCCACATAGACCACGGCAAGTCGACCCTCGCCGACCGGTTGCTGGAGCGTACCGGTACCATCGACGCTCGCCAGATGACGGAACAGGTGCTGGACCAGATGGACCTGGAGCGGGAGAAGGGGATCACCATCAAGGCCCAGGCGGTGCGGCTGGCCTACGAGGATCGGCAGGGGGACGCGTATCAGCTCAACCTGATCGATACGCCGGGGCACGTGGATTTCACCTACGAGGTGTCTCGCAGCCTCGCGGCCTGTGAAGGCGCCATCCTGGTGGTGGATGCCGCCCAGGGGGTAGAGGCTCAGACCCTGGCCAACGTGTACCTGGCCCTGGAGCACGACCTCACCATCATCCCGGTGGTGAACAAGATAGACCTCCCCAGCGCCGAGCCCGAGAAGGTGGCGAAGCAGATCGAGGAGGTGGTGGGTCTCCCCGCCGACGAGGTGATCTACGCCTCGGCCAAGGATGGGTCGGGCGTCGATGAGATCCTGGAGGCCGTTGTCCACAGGATCCCGCCGCCGCGGGGCCACCGCCACCAGCCGCTGCGGGCTCTGGTTTTCGACTCCCACTACGACCCTTACAAGGGCGTCATCAGCTACGTTCGAGTGGTGGACGGTGCCATCAGCCCGGGCGACAGGCTACAGGCGATGGCGACCGGCCAGACCCTGGAGTGTCTGGAGGTGGGCGTGTTTCGCCCCCGTCTGTCTCCCGTGGACCGGCTGGACACCGGCGAGGTGGGCTACGTGGCGACCGGCCTGAAGAACGTCCGGGAGATGCGGGTGGGCGATACCCTGACCCAAGTGGGAAATCCGGCACAGGAGCCGCTGCCCGGCTACAAGCCGATCAAGCCGATGGTGTTCGCCGGCCTCTACCCGGTGGTGGGCGAGGATTACGGCGCCCTCAGGGACGCCCTGGACAAGCTGCGATTGAACGATGCGTCCCTCTCCTACGAGCCGGAGAGTTCGGTAGCGCTGGGTTTCGGCTTCCGCTGCGGCTTCCTGGGTATGCTCCACATGGAGATCGTCCAGGAACGGTTGGAGCGAGAATACGGCCTGGACCTCCTGGTCACCTCACCCAGCGTGGAGTACAGGGTATGCACCACCGATAGCCGGGAGCTATCGGTGGACGGCCCCTCCAAGCTGCCGGAGCCCGACGAGATCGCCTGGATCGAGGAGCCCTGGGTGCGGATCAGCATCATCGCTCCCAGCCGCTACATCGGCACCATCATGGAGATGATGCAGGGCCGCCGCTCCGAGTTCGTCAAGATGGACTACCTGGACGAGCAGAGGGTGCTCTTCAATTACGACATGCCACTGTCCGAGATGCTGGTGGAGTTCTACGATCAGTTGAAGTCGCGGACCCAGGGCTACGCCTCCCTGGACTACAGCTACGAGGGCTATCGGGAGTCGAAGCTGGTCAAGCTGGACATCCTGGTCAATGGCCAGCCGGTGGACGCCCTGTCGCTGATTACCCACGTGGATAGGGCCTACTCCCAGGGTCGGGAGTTGGTGTCCAAGCTGCGGAAGCTGATCCCCCGCCAGCTGTTCGAGGTGCCGCTTCAGGCGGCCATCGGCGGCAAGGTGATCGCCCGGGAGACCATCAGCGCCATGAGGAAGAACGTCCTGGCCAAGTGCTACGGAGGCGACGTGACCCGCAAGCGGAAG
>JAJZQR010000118.1 GCA_021806765.1 Chloroflexota bacterium
CCTGCTGCAGCAGCATCAGGGCCGCCGAGACCGGAGCGGCGGAGTAGACCCAGGACATCGGCACCTGGAGCATCGTGGCCTTGGTGTTGGAGGTCACCAACATCATGTTCCAGCCCTCCTGCACCAACACCACCAGGAAGGCGGCTATGGCCAATTGCACCACCACCTTCAGAAACCCCTGAGCGCTCCGAGGCAGGGCGACAAGCACGGCATCCACGATGACATGGGCCCCCCGCTTGAACGCGACGAAGGACCCAAGGAAACTGATCCAGATGAAGACGTATCGGGCAAGTTCCTCCGTCCAGGAGGGAGAATCGTGCAGCACATATCGGAAGAACACCTGGCCGAAGACCGTGACCGCCATGAGCGCCACCAGCATCACGACGACGGCCTCCGCACCGTAATCCCAGATCCCTTTGATTAGCTTCACCTTGCCACCCTCCGTCGGATCAAGTGCAAAGTGCAAGGAACGAATCCCTCGCACTTTGCACGCTGCCCTCGCGGACCTACTAGCTCTTGGCCATCTTCCTGATTTCGTCGTACAGACCGGGTTTCCAGATGCTCTTGAACTCGTTGGGGACGTCCTTCACCTTGTCCCGGAACAGGGCCAACTGCGGCTCCACGAAGGTCATTCCCTTGTCCTTCAGCTTCTGGGAGAACTCCTTGTCGAAGCCATCGTTCTTGTCGTCCGCATACTTGCCGGCGTCCTTCGCCGCCGTGGAGATCAGGTCCTTCTCCTCAGTGGAGAGAGTCTGCCACACCTTGTCGCTGACATTGAACCAGTTGCCGCTCCGGACATGGCCGGTGAGCATCAGATACTTCTGGACCTCGAAGAAGTTGTTGGCGAAGATCACGTCGTAGGGGTTCTCCTCGGCGTCCAGGGTGCCCTGCTGAAGGGCGGTGAATACCTCGGGGAAGGCCATGGGAACTGGGTTGGCGCCGAGGGCCTTCCAGGCCGAGACGTGGACCGGCACCTCCAGGGTGCGGAGCTTCAACCCCTTCAGGTCGTCGGGTGTCTTGACCTCGCGGTTCTTGGTGGTCAGGTGGCGCGGCATCCGGTTGGTAACCACCAGGTTGCGGTTGCCCTTCTTGTCCAGGAAGACCTTGTGCATCGCCTGGCCGATGGGGCCGTCCACCACCCGGCGGAAGTGGGCCTGGTCGTCGAAGATGTACGGCATGTCCAAAGCCTGGTACTCGGGGGCCACGGTGGCGATGATCGATGAGCCGGTGATGAGGAGTTCGAGGTTGCCGAGCTGCAGGGAATCGAAGCCGTCCTTCTCGGCGCCCAATTGGCCCGAATGGTTGTTCTGGACCTTGATCTTCCCGCCGCTGCGCTCTTCTACCAGCGCCTTGAACTTCTCCGCAAGCTCGAAGACGGCGCCCGAGGGACCGAAGGTGTGGTTGAGGCGTAGCGTGCGCTCCTTGATCCCACCCCCTGCCGCTGCCGCTGGGACTGCGGTCGGTGCTGCTGCAGCTCCACCACTAGCTGGCGGCTTTGCCGCAGCACCGCTTGGTGACGATTGGGTCGGACCCGGTGCGCAACCCGTGAGCACCAACCCCAATCCGGCGGCTGCTCCGACCGTTCTGGTCAGGAAATCGCGACGGGTCACCTTGCTGCCAAGGACGTCTTTCCTTTGCTCAGCCATGCTCGTCTCCCTCCTGCATCTAGGATGATTGCTCTGTCGAGTCCCACCTTTATCGCCTGGATCAGATCCGATCATCGCGGGGTGCACCGCGAAGCTGGATTGATCCGTAAGGCCAAAGAATGCCTTGGCTTGAATCCTCTGACGCAAATGCCCTGGGCAATGCTACCGCCGCCGAGAACAACGTGGACTGATCTTTCAGGCTAGCTATATGGGCCGACCTCTGTCGAGATTGTGAGCACTTGCGTAGTTCAGAAGACAGACCGCCGGAGGGTTGGGGTGGAGACGAGGACTTCCAGCATGCACTGCGGACTAGAATGGCCTCTACCGACTTCTCCACCACTTTGACTGCCACAACTAATAAGAATTGAGGCGAGGTGCACAGGCTGCGGCACCAGATCCTGGCCTTAGCTATCGAGTCCTGCGAAGGCCACGATGATGACTTCGCGTCTGCCCCGCACGACGATCGCCCTAACTCCGCCTTCGAGTTGGCGCAACATTGCGGCTCGGGTGATGACTCAGTCCTCCATGTTCAAGTCGACGACTCGAACGGAGACACAGCATTTCTGGAAACCGAAGAGGTCTACCAAACCTTCTTGGTTGGGGATGAACTACTTCAGCACGGCGAGCGACGCGAAGCGGGTGACTGAACAGCCATGATGTGGCCAACTCGGCCACTGACAGGAATTCACAGGGATGGAGAGCAACCCTGGAAAGAACTGGTAGATGCCGGCGTGGCCGAGTTCAACCAATGCGACGTTGCCAAGCGGATGCTCCTCGAGCCTGTTGTGAACCTCCCACGAGAGCATGCCGCCGCCAGGGCGCGATGTTGATCAGCTCTGATGCACGCGGTCCTCATCGATCGGATCCTGGCCTTCCGCAAGAGCGACCTGAAGCGCGATGTCCCTGGATACCCGAATATGGTCGCGAAGTGCGCGTTCGGCTTCATCGGGGTTGCGCCTCTTGAGCACTTCGATCAAGCCTGCATGATGATCAGTGGTTTGGCTCGCTGATTCACGGACGGTCAAGGCGTAGAACCGTAGCCGGCGGCTTCTAGTCAACAGATTCGCGGCCATTTCGGCCACAACCCGATTGGTGGTGGCGCGGAGAAGGAGGGCATGGAACTGATCGTGCTGGTCCACCACACCTCTGTAATCGCCGGTATCTAAGTACTTGAAGGTTCGAGCCACGACCGCTTCCATCTCCGCGAAGTCTTCATCGCGAAGGGTCATGCAGGCCTCCCTGGCAGCAAAACCCTCCAAGAGGCCGCGAGTATCGAAAGTGTCCACGATTTCCTTCTCAGTGGGACGGACAACGAATACACCGCGGTGCGGTCTCGAGCAGACGAAGCCTTCGCCTTCAAGCCTTTGAATCGCCTCCCGAATAGGCATGCGACTCACATTCAGTCGCGCCGCGATTTGCTCCAGGTTGATGCGCTGCCCGGCGGACAGATCACCATTGACAATGTCGTCTCGGATGATCTCATATACCAGCGTGCGCATTTGCCTGTAGCTGTTCAGATCAACCCCAATCGTCATCGATGCGAACCACCTTTGGATCAAAGATCAAAGATCAATAACTGGCAGCATGGTACATTGCCGTGGTACTGTTGTCAATACTTCTATCTGCATAGGTCAGGGCCTTTCGATAGCCGCTTCTCATAGGCCAAGGAGTTGCAGCGCGGCGTCTCTCTGCCAGGCGTGTCTGACCTTGTGCTGCTCCTTCCCTTCCGCCTCGCCCGCCATCTTATCCTCGGCACCTGCTCCACTTCATCCGTTGGTTATGTTAGGAACTTGTACTACCCTCAGTCCACGAAGACGGTATCGGCCTCCTTGATATCCGGGGCGCCGGCATAGCAGTAGATCCACTCAGCTGTCTCGGTCCCCACGTTTTCCAGGCCGTGGATCTCGCCCATGCGGTAGAAGCAGAAACAGCCCGGCTCCACGATGTGCTCCTCCCGGTCGGGGCCGATGGTCACCTTCACCCGCCCTCTCAGTATGTACATCACCGCCTCCACCTTCCGATGGAAGTGGGCTCGCCCCTTCACCCCCGGTTCCATGGTGCTCTTGCCTGAGGTGAGCTTCACCGAGCCGACGGTTTGCTTGCTGAGTACCCATCGGACGCTGAGACCGGGTATCGACTCCGAGTCAGGCTGGACCGTTTCCACCTTGATGAACTCTGCCATTACCGGACCTCCCCATGTGTTTCCCATAGCCCGGTCCCGCAGGGAACTCTCCCTCCTGGTAGACCGTGCGGCCGCGGACCAGCGTACGCTCCACCCATCCCTTGATGGTGGTGCCTACCAGGGGCGAGTCCTTCCACTTGGTGAAGAAGGAGTCGGAGGTCACCACCCACTCCTTTTCTGGATCGAGGATGGCGACGTCGGCGTCGCTACCGGGGAGCAGGCTGCCCTTACGTGGGTAGAAGCCGAACGCACGCGATGCATTGGTGGAGGTAATCTGAACCAGCCGTTCCAGGGGCAAGCCTCGCTTGTGGACTGCCTCGCTGAACATCAGGGGCAGGGTGAACTGCACTCCCGGCAAACCACTGCCGGCCTGCCAGATCTCGGGAGCGCCTCTGTCGTCCACCGTTAGCGGCACGGGCGCGTGGTCCGAGGAGACGTAGTCTATGGTGCCGTCGTACAGGTAGTCCCATAGCCGCTCCACAGAGGCCCTATCCCGCAGGCACGGGGGACCGAGCTTGATATAGGGACCTTTGCGCTGGTAGAGACTCTCGTCCAGCAGCAGGAAGGAGGGAATGGTTTCCAGCACCACCTTTTGCCGGCGGGCCTTGGCGTCTTTGATCAGTTGGGCCGCCTCCGGAAGGCTGACGTGGAGGATACAGGTCCGAACCTGGGCGTGGGCGGCCAGGGTCAGCGCCCTCTGGGTGGCCTCGTACTCTGCGATGGGTGAGCCGGTCAGGGCGAAGGACGCCTGGTCGTGGTGCCCTTGGGCCTTCATCTGTCGCTCCGCGTGGGCACGCAGCGCCTCGCTGACGGCGTGGATACCGATGAGCCCATCGCGCTGCGCGATGAACTCCATGGCCGCCAGCAAGTCCCCGTCGTCGGGGGGAGGCATGTGGCGCGGGCCGTGGGACATGTATGCCTTGAAGTAGCGTACCCCGGCATCGGCCTGCCTCTGCAACCCGTCGTAGTTGCCGGGGACGATGCCGCCCCATAGAGCGTAGTCCACCAGTGCCTTGGGGCCGATGATCTCGAGCTTCTCTCGGTATACCGGTCCATCGGTGACAGGCGGGATGGTGCTGGCCTGCTCTACCACGGTGGTAACGCCGCCGGCTGCTGCCCCCATGGTGCCGGTGGTGAAGTCCTCCATCTCCGTCAGCCCTGGGTCACGGAAATGGACGTGGCTGTCCACAGCGCCTGGGAGCACCAACTTGCCCGAGGCGTCGATCATCTCGCCGGCGCCTGGCACTGCATCGCTGGCATCGATCAGGGCCGCGATGTGGCCGTCCCGTATAGCCAGGTGGCCATTGAACACCCCATGGGGAGTAGCGACAGTTCCACCCTTGATCACCAGGTCGTACTCGGCCATGTCCTTTCTCCTCGCTAGTCGGTGCCGAATTCTACGCTGGAAACATCGCCTGAAAGAGAAGGGTCTACGACACCGGGCTGGGCATGGGGCCCAGCGCCGACTCGGCCCAGGCAGCGGCACTGAGCAGTGTGTCCTCCCGGTAGGGGAGGGCCACCAACTGGACGGCCAGCGGCAGCCGCTCCCCACTGAGACCGCTGGGAAGGCTGATGGAGGGGAACCCGAAGAGCGACCACACCCCCTGGTACCAGTTCTCCCCCGTCGTGCCGGGGTCCGGAGCCACGTCGGTGGCGGTGGGCATCAGCAGGCAATCCAGCCCCTCCAGCATCTCCTCCATCTCCGGGCGCAACCTCCGGCGGAGCCGCTGGGCGTGGAGGTAGGCGACGCCGGGGACGAGTTGGCCCACCTGCACCAGGTCCCGAATCCTCGTCGCGTAGCCCTCCGGCTTCTCTTTCAGCAGGTGTGCGTGCAGGTCGGAGGCCTCAACCTCGCACAGGATGCCCCGGATCGCCAGCAGCTCCGACATCGGTCGCGGCATTCGCACCTCGCGCAGCTGGGCTCCTGCCCGCTCGAAGCGGGCCGCCATCTCCTTCAGGTGCTCGGCCACCTCCGGCTGAGCCCGCTTCTCTTCGTCCACCACGAAACCGAGGCGCGGTGCCCTGTTCTTCCTCTGGGCCGCAGCGACGTAATCGGAGGTGGGCTGCCGGGAAGAGGCGGCGTCCATGGGATCGTGGCCGGCCATCACCCGCAGCAGCAGGGCGGCGTCCTCCACCGTTCTGGTCAGGGTCCCGACGTGATCCAGGGTCCAGCTGTTGGGGATCACCCCGTACCGGCTGATCCGGCCGTAGGTTGGCTTCAGCCCCACCACGCCGCAGTAGGCCGCCGGGCGCAGGACCGACCCACCCGTCTGGCTGCCCAGGGCGGCCGGGACCATGCGGGCCGCCACCGATGCCGCGGATCCGCTGCTGGAGCCGCCGGGCGTGCGGTCGTGGTTCCAGGGATTGCGGGTGACCGGCGGGTCGAAGTGGGCGAACTGGACCGTCACCGTCTTGCCCAGCACCAGGGCGCCGGCCTGGCGGAGGCGCGCCACCGAGGTGGCGTCGTAGGCAGGGATGAAGTCCCGATAGTTGGGGGACCCGCTGGTGGTCCGGAGGCCGGCGGTGTAGAAGATGTCCTTCACCCCCAGGGGAACGCCGTGGAGGGGAGGGAGATTGCCCTTGCCTACCCGAGCCTCACACTGGCGGGCGGCCGCCAGGGCTCCTTCACGGTCGATGGTTTCCCAGGCCTTCAGCTCCGGCTCCAGGGCCTCAATCCGGCGCAGCAGCGACTGGGTCAGCTCCACTGGGGATAGCTCCCGCTGCCGGATCATGCCGGCGGCCTGAGTCACGGAAAGCTCGTGCAGTTCCATCAGTCGCCCTCCGCTTCCGCGTGGGGCGCCACCACGAAATCGGGCTCGTCGCCGTCGATCCGCAGTCGATGCGGAGCGATCAGGTAGAGCCAGCCCGAGACCCTTTCGATCTCCTTCCGCAACTCCTCGGCCCGCTCCGGGCCGTAGTGCTTCGTCGCCTGCTCCAGCAGATCCTGAGCTAGCTCCTCCTTGGGCCGGTCTAGAATCATCTCCTCCTCCTGCACTTATCCCCTCTCCCTATGGGAGAGGGTGAGGGTGAGGGCTCAATCGATGCCGACCAGACAGCCCTCCCCCCGACCCTCTCCCATAGGGAGAGGGAGTTGATGGTCATCGCTCCTCGGTGTCCCTCAGGACGTCCTCGTCGGGCTCCAGACCGTGGCCGGGCGTCTCGGTGAGGGTGGTCCACCCCGGATCGCGCTAGCTACAGCGTCGCGGCGTCATACATGACGCCGCCCTTCATCACCCTGCTAACACGGTACACGGCCGAGATATCGGTGAGAGGATCACCGTCCACCGCGATCAAGTCTGCGTACTTGCCCTTCTCGATGGTACCGATCTTGTCCTCGATCCCTATGACCTCGGCGGCTTTCTTGCCCACCGCCTGTAGAGCCTCCATGGGGGTCGCCCCGTACTTCACCAGCAGTTGAAGCTCCATGGCGAGATCGGCGTTGTCCGTCCCCGCCACCCACTTGACACCTGCCTTGCGCAGCTTGGCAAAGGTGGCAGGAGCCACCTCCATGGCTACCTTCCGCAGTTCTCGCTGGCGAGGCGTAAGCGACTCAGGCGCTACCTGGAATATGTACGCCATTGTGATCACAACGGTCGTAGTGCCCTTCTTCAGCAGCAGATCCATGTCGTCGTCGGTGAGAAAAGGCCCATGTTCCAGGGTATCCACCCCTGCTTCCATGCAGTAGCGGACCCCGAGGCCTCCCTCGCAATGAACCGCGATCTTCTTGCCGACCCTGTGAGCCTCATCCACGGCGGCTTCGATCTCCTCGCGAGTGTAGTAGCAGTTGGTGACGACGGTGTGGGGTTCCAGCGCGCCACCACTCACGAAGAGCTTCAGGAAGTCTGCACCGTGAGCCAGGTTCTCCCGCATGGCCGCCCGGATATTGTCGACACCATTGACCACCGTGGCCACATTTCCATGACCGTTGTTGGTCCTGAGACCGCGAGTAGCCGACCAAATCCTGGGTCCGGGAATCAGTCCCCTCTCCACCGCATCCTTCACGACCTGATCGGCGAAATACTTGTTCCCCAATTCGCGGATGGTCGTTACCCCCTGCTTCAGGAACCGTCGGCTGTTGACGATCCCACCCAGAACCAGCTTCTCCACCGGTTCCAGCATCTGGGCTCGGGAGCTACCCTGGCCCCACACGAAACCCAGATGAGCGTGCATGTCGATCAGTCCGGGCAACACCGTCAATGGCCCCAGGTCCACCACTTCCGCGCCTCCGGGTACCTCGACCCGATCGGCGGGCCCCACGGCCACGATCCTGTCACCATCGACCAGAACGACGCCGTCGCGAATGTGATCAGAACCAGTGCCGTCGAGCAGACGGGCACTCCGAATAGCGGTAACCATCTGTGACCTCCTCAACTTGTCTTGATAGGAAGGGCTTCTATTATGTGATCATTTCAGAGATACCCGTGTAAGCAAGCGATGAGGCTCAAGCACCTTTGAAGAAGAGCAGAGTCGCAACAATAGCCGCATTCCCTCCCAGCCCCACGAATTGCCGGATCCCACTACTCAGCCTGTTCGTGCTCCGCAGTCGGATCAACCCCGAGGACTGTTCGGCCTGTAGTTGCCAGATCGATCATGTCCAGCAGCAAGTAGAACAGCATCAGGGTCCCGGAAACGGGAATCGCGGCGTATATCCAGCTCATTTTCAGTTCGAGGGAAGGAGATGTCTGTACATTTGCCATGATCATCAGGTTGACACCGATACGGACCAGAATGAACATGAACACTGCCATCCCAGCCGCTATCAGGAACAGAGCCAGCCGATGCAAAGCCGGTGGAAACCGCTTGAGAATCAGGAGGATACCGTAGTGAGAACCTCTCCTCACGCCCAAGGCGGCCCCGAGGAATGCGCTCCATATCAGCATGAAGCGTGCGGCCTCATCCGACCAGGCCAACGGGTCACCCATGACGTACCGCATGAACACGGCGGCGAAAACGACAATCACCATTGCCGTAAGTAGAGCCACCCCTATGGCCTCCACCAGCAAGGTGATGGCACCTTCCACCACCCTCACTTTGGCCATCGTTTGCTGCATGCTTGTCTCACCCCCTTCCCTGAATGCTCTGCCCGGCTGCCGTCAGGCCCCCCATACATCTCCGGGTGTACCTGCAGCCAATTGCCCACTCAGCAGTCCCATCAGTATTGGTTCCCAAAGATAAGCCGAGGCAGGATCAGAGTGATTTCTGGGAAGACGACGATCACTGCCAGGCCCAGCAGTAGAACAGCCAAGTATGGCATGAACGACCTTATCGTCCGTTCCAGCGACACCTTGGCGATCCCACAAGACAGGAGCAAACCGATGCCGGCAGGCGGCATGAACAGCCCCACATATACCGCACCGATGGCGACGATGGAGTAGTGGAGTGGATGGAACCCCAACTTCATCGCAGGCGGCAAGAGGATAGGCACCAGCAGGATGATTGCGGGAAGCCCCTCCAATACCATGCCAATTCCGAGGAAGAGGAGAACACTAATGGCCATGAACACCCACGGGCTTGCCGAGATACCCAGCATCGTTGAGACAATGGCATCGGGGATCCGTTCGCTCGACACCAGCCACGAGAACACGGAGGCAGTCCCCACCAGAAACATGGTGACCCCAGTCAGGGTTACCGTCTGCTTCATGATGGTGATGAACTGCGGGAACTTGATTTCTTTGTACACGAACACCCCGACCACGAAGCCGTACACCACCGCCAGCACCGCCGCCTCTGTGGGCGTCGTGACTCCGCCGAGAATGCCACCGAAGATGATAACCGGCATCAGCAGCGCGAGCAGAGCGTCTACGAAAGCCTTAGTAGCATCCTTGATCGATGCCCGAGTCGCAGCTCCCGGCAGGATCCCCACTGTGGCCTGCACGTAGATCAGGATCAACAGAAAGAGAGCCATGGTGAAGGCCGGCAGAAAGCCGCCGGCGAAGAGAGCCCCTACCGAGATGTTGGCGATAGTACCCAGTACCACCATGGCGATGCAGGGTGGAATCAACGCCCCCATGGAGGCTGCAGCCGCGACGATGGCCGCCGAACGAGGCGGGTCGTAGCCTGCCTTCTGCATGGCGGGGATCATCATCGATCCGATAGCGGCGGTGTCCGCGACCGTAGCACCCGAGATGCCCGAGAAGAAGATCTCCGAGATGACGACCACCATGGCGAGGCCGCCTCTGATGTGGCCCACGAGAGCCTGGGAAAACCGGATGATGCGGGCCGCGATGCCGCCCGTATCCATCAGGGCCCCGGCGAGAATGAAGAAAGGAACTGCCAGCAACGGGAAGGAATCAACCCCCCCGGACATCCTCTGGATGATGATCTCGACTGGCAAAGTACCTGTGAAGCTCAGAGCGGCGAATGCTCCGACACCCATCGCGAATGCGATGGGCATGCCTACGGCTGCCAGCGCGGCAAAGACCACGATTAGGACGAGCCCCATTCAATTCCTCCCTCCCGTGTCGGGCAATGGGTGATGGGCAGTGAGTGGTGAGTGATGAATTGTCGCTTCATCACTCACCACTCACGATTCACCTGGCGCCTACTTGGGATTCGACAGCAGTTCCACGAGCTTCTTCTGCTGGTCGGTCTTCGTGAAGTCGCTCCACACGGGTTTCAGCGCCTGGAAGAAGGCTTCCTGGTCGACCTCGTTGACCTTCATCCCCTCCTTTTCAAGCAGGCTCTTGTACTCCTGCTCCTTTTGGATGGAGAAGTTGCGTCCGGCCTCACGCCCCGCCTTCATCGCCTCGATGAAAGCGGCCTGATCCTCTTTCGACATGCTGTTGAAGAACTTGTCGTTGACCACGAATATCATCGGGTCCATGAACATGCCCACCAACGACACGTACTTCTGAACCTCGTAGAACTTCGTGGTGTAGATGTTCGCCAGAGGGTTCTCCTGCCCATCCACCACCTTCTGCTGGAGGGCGGTGTACACCTCTGAGATGGTCATGGGAGTTGGTGCAGCTCCCAGCTTCTTGAGGGCCGCGATCTGGATCGGGTTATCCATCACGCGGATCTTGAGGCCCTTGTAGTCCTCCGGCTTGACGATGGGCCGCACGCTGTTGGTCACGTGCCTGAAGCCGGCGTTCTCGTAGTAGCTGAGCGCCTTGAAGCCCGTGGGCCAGCTCTTGTTCAGTAGTTCACCCCCCTCGCCGTCCAGGGCCTTGTAGGCGCTCTCCCGATCCTTGAACAGGTATGGCAGCATGATCAACGCCGTGTCCGGAGCAAAGGTAGGCGAGAAACCAGACGAAACGAGACCGGCCTGGAGCGCCCCCATCTGTATGCTCTCGGCGTTCTCACGCTCGCTACCTAGGGTTCCAACGGGGAACAGCTGGACCTTGTAGCGTCCGTTGGTCTTCTGTTCGAGGACTTCGCCGAACTTCTTGCCGCCCACCCCCATGGGATGCTCGAGGGTTTGGCCAAAGGAGAACTTGACGATCTGAGCCTCCCCCTTGGAGGCCGCTACTGGAGCCGCCTTGCCGGACTCCTTCGCAGGCGGTGCTGCTGCAGGTGCGCCACCACAGGCCACAGCGCCCATCAGCACTACAACGGCCAAGGCCACTAATAGAACGATTCCCGCCGTTCGCTTCACTGTGACTGTCCTCCTCAGCTGAACTTGTGACTCCAGAGTAACCGAGCCCATGTTGCTGATGCCCTTGCCCCGCTAACCACCTCCTTCACTGCTGCTTCCCACTAACGCCCTCACGAAGATTAGGGAGGGAAGGGATCCATGGTCAGGCCATACTGAGGAATGCCAGGGTCCAGGAGAGCCAACCTCTCAGAGCAGAACCTGTCGATCCTTCAGCACTACCCGCCCATCCAGATCCAACACGGGATGCATCGCTACGACGTCTACATGGCCCACGGCCCGGATGCTACTGCCGAAGGTAATGCCAGACCCGAGGCCGATGTGCATAGTGCCGAACTCGGCTTCATCCTCTATCTGTATGCCCTGTCCGCACCTGACCTTTGGATTGAGCCCGACGCCCAACTCCACCGGGCAGTACATGTTTGGATCGTTGTAGCTCTCCAGAAGATCGCGAAGACGCTCTGCCGATGGGCCTCCATCGATTCGGGTGATCCTGCCCGCCTCGAAATGGACCGAAACCGGCTCGGCGACCATTCCCCCTGGAGGCACTATCGGACCATCGATTACCCAGACGCCGTGGGTCTTCCCCTCCAGCGGCGCTATGGCGCATTCGATACTGGGAGGCGGGGAGATCTTTCCGGGTGCGTCCACGATCCCAGTCTGGGCTACGCTCTCTCGACCGGCGATCTCCACCCAAAGATCGGTTCCTTCGGCCGAGGTCACGTGGGCCATGGAAGCCTCGGTCATCGCGGCGGCCATCTTCTCGATAGTCACCGCGTTCGCCTTGTAGTCCACCTCGAGGCTACCGCTGGTAAATACCGCCTCACTCACCCCGGGCATGAACACCAGCCTCATGCCAGCCGCGCATGCCTCTGCCCGTGCCTTGGTGTGATTCACACTGAAAGTCGTGGGCGCCAGGCAGGCATCAGCAGCCTTCATCGCCGCCGCTACCACCCTGGGTAGTTCCTCTCCATGCCGCGTACGGGGGGTCATCGTCAGCACCATCGTCTCTGCCCCTCGCTCCTGCCCCAGCATGGCCAACAGCTCAGCAATGGGAAGTTGGTTCGTGTCGGTTACGATCAGCAACTCCTCGCCTGGCTTGACGTTCAGACAGTCATCTAGCAGCGTCTTTGCCGATTTCACCCACGCCAGTCTTCTCACGCCTTGCCTCCCGAAGCCAGTTCGGCCATCCGCGTCTCAATGGGAACGTAGTCGATATCGAAACCGAAGTGGCGTGGTCCCAACAACTCCAGACCCCTCGGGGTCCGGAAAGACTCGTCCGGTATCCTCATTCCCACCACAGCCACACGGTCGCCTTCAGCGATATCGCGGTTAGTTCTAGGGAATCCGGTTTCGAGGTCCACCAGCGTGATCAGATCCGGGCTGGTTGCCACAACATCACCGTTGCGCCAGGCGATATGATGCTCGTTCTTCACCCACAACTTCATCGCCTCGCCCTCGAACTCATTGACCCCGGATAGGGTATGGGTGGCATAGGAGTGCTGGAACTCGATGGTGGATTCCCAATCGCAGCCAGTAAGCACTCCCTTGAACAGGATCCAGCCGCCCGTCTCCTGGAGCAGACGGGTGAACAGGCGCCCACCCTCCCTGTCCTCACGCATGGCCCGGCCTATTGCGAGTGCCGTGCTGAGAGAGCGGTGCACCATCATTCGGTTGGCCTCGGAAAGCTGCATGAGATAGCCAGCCGAACCTAACCCTCCAAAGGCACCGGCACTCAACATCCGACCCGTCCGGTCCGCCATGGCCCCTGATGCCAACTCCTTGACGATGCAGACGTCGCCCCACCGGTCCACGTATACGAGGGGTGTAATCGACTTTCCGAAGATGGTGGGTTTCGCCATGTCGAGTTCCGGGATGGCACGCCCCACCCAGTCGCCATCCACTACCGGGATGCCCAGTCGCAAGGCCGCGTTTATGGGTATGGACGTGTTCCCGCTGCCGATCTCGGCAGGGATGATGGCCTCCACCTCCACCCCGGCGTAGGCCGCCAACTCCTCCACCGCCCTGACGATGCGGCCAACCTGATCGTACTTCTCCTCGACCAGGCCGAACTTCGCCAGCTCTTCCGCCGAAGGCCCCTCTCTGTGCTTCCGAGCACCCACATCGATGACGCTGACAGCCCAGGCATTGGCTGGCAATTCTGCAATGTCGGTCAGTTCGATCCTTCCATAGCGGTGGAGCGCATCGGAGAACAGCCGCACTCCATCCGCCATGGTGCCACCACCTCCGCCGGTGCCTAGAAAGGCGAGCCCTGCCGCGAAGTCCTCACATTGCTGATCCGTGGTAAGCGCAACTGTAGGCAAGTGAACCTCCCTGAGCCGATACCGTTATCTACAGAAGACCGATCCTCTGCAGGTACTCCTTGCTGTTGACCACGTCCTCGTGATCGTCCAGTTCCAGGGTGTAAGTCCCCTTGTAGCCGATCTCTCGCAAGCGTGCGAAAACTGCCGGCCAGTCGATCTTGCCACTTCCCAGGGGCCAATGGCGGTCCAGCACCATGTCGTTGTCATGCAGATGGAGTCCCCCGATCCTGGGCCCAAAGGCCTCGATAAAGGGGATCACTCCCCCAGGGAGGAGATTGGCGTGTCCGCAGTCCATCGCAAGACCTAAGTAGGGCGTCTCGATGTTGTCGAAGACGATCTTCAGCTCCTCCGCCCTCATGCCCAGATAGTTGATTTCGCAGTCAGGATGGAGCCTGTTCATGTTTTCGATCATCATCGGCATATTCAGCTTCTCGGCCTCCTCCACCACTCTCCTGAAGGTGGTGAGAAGCGCCTCATAGGTGGCTTCCATGAACTGGCTAAAGTGGTAGCCACAGTGGATCACCAGGTAGCTGCATTCCAGCTTCTTGGCGAGTTCGAGATACTCGATAAGGTGTTGCTCCACCGCCTTTCGCACGGTAAGCATTATCTCCGCGCTGTTGACGTAGGAGGCAGAGTGCAGGCAGTAAGAGACCCCGTACTTCTGTCCGAGATCCTTAATCAGGTTGATGCGCGGCTCGTCGAAGGTTTGGGGAAAGTTGATCGGGGATTCGCAACCCAGTTCGAGCCAGTTGAAACCGAGGTCGTGGGATTCCTGGAAGTAGTCCTCTACCGGACAGGGGTGAGCCTCTCGTCCGATTCTCACTTGTCGCTCCCTTACTGTGTTTTCGATATATCAGCTAAGAGGAAGCTACATCTGGTCGGGTTTCGGCAGAGTTCCTCGGCAAAAGGGGATGGATACCTTCTACTGAGAAAGAAAACGTCCAAGAAATCCAGAGGAGTGGCGTCGACCGCACTGTGCCCCACTCCATGGTTGGGAGACCCAATCATCGAAGGAACACGACTGCCCGCGAGGGTGGGGCAAAACCGCCCCAATGGGACGGACAATAAGTACACCGCGGTGCGGTCTCGAGCAGACGAAGCCTTCGCCTTCGAGCCTTTGAATCGCCTCCCGAACAGGCATGCGACTCACGTTCAGCAGTCGCGCCGCGATTTGCTCCAGGTTGATGCGCTGCCCGGTGGACAGATCACCATCGATGATGGCATCTCGAATGATCTCGTATGCCGCAGCGCGCATCTGCCCGTAGCTGTTCAGATCAACTTCAGCGGGGATCGACGCGCAGACGCTATGGATCAAAGATCAAGGATCCATGACCAACAGCATGGTACATGGCCGCAGTACTGCTGTCAACACTCCAATTGCCGCCTGAATCCGTGGATTTGTGCGTGGGCGTTCACCTGCTTGGATGCCTCTGCGGACTGGAATCCACAGATTAGGGTGCCGATGCAGTCTCTATGCCCTTGAACATCCA
>JAJZQR010000465.1 GCA_021806765.1 Chloroflexota bacterium
TGGCACCGAAGCCACCACATGCACATGATCCTCAGTGCCTCCAACTGCGTGGACGAGGGCATCCAACGCAGTTGCCTTGCCGGCAATCACCCTCCACAGGTCCCGCGCCAAGTCACGATGAATCAGTGGCTCCCGATCCTTGGTAGCCCAGACCACGTGGTAGAACAGCCGCCAGTAGGTCATGTGCGGCTCCCCCGCTCGACTCAGCCCGAAGGGCTTCGTCTTTTCAGCCCGACGGCTTTAGCCGTCGGGCTCTCGACCGGTAGCAACGGCTGGGCGGCTCACAGACACCTCTCCAGCATCCTCCTCGTCGCCCCCTTCGCCCCCTCGCCTACCTCCAGCAGGGGGCCGACGCAGGAGGGGCAACCCCGCTCACACTCGCAGGAGGTCACCAACCGCTGGGCCTCCTCCAGCAGGGTGCGGTGCATCCGGTACAGCTTGGGGCTGAAACCCACCCCGCCGGGGTAGGCCTCGTAGAGGTAGACCGTCGGCAGGCCGGTGTGGGGTGAGCAGACCTCGACAGCGGTGCGCAGGTCGCGGCGGTCGCACATGAGGGCCACCGTCGACACGATCCCCAGGGCGTTGGCGATGCCCAGTAACCCCGCCTGCATCTCCTCTTTCCCCATCCCAGCCGTAGCCTCGGGCGACAGGGATAGCCAGTAGGCGGTGGTGTGCATCGTCTCCTCGGGCAGGTGGATGGGGCCGGAGCCGACGTTCTCGTGGGTGTCGAACTTGATCTTCTTGAACATGGTCGCCAGGGCGGTCACGTTCACCTCGCCGTGTGCCCGGATCGCCGCCCTCTCCGCCGACTGGTCGAACTCCTCCAGCACCGCCAGGTTTACGGCCAGGTTGGCGTCGGTGTAGTAGTCCACGTCCACGTGGCGGACATAGGCCTTCTTATTCTCGTAGTCCAGCTTTTCCACCTGGTACTGCTCGCTGCCGTGGAGGTATAGGGCCTCCTCGTGGATCAGCATCGGCGCCGCGAAGCGGTCCACCTCCCCGATCACTCGGGGCTGAGGCTCCGTAACGTCGATGATGACGAAGTTCTCCCGGGCCGCGGCCCTCAGCCCCACCGACTCCGCCGGGAAGGCCTCGGACATCCAGTGCCACCGGTCCCGGGCGTGGTGGAGCACCCGCTCCTCCCCCAGATACTCCAGCATCTCCGTCACCGGCAGGGTCCCGAAGGGTTCCCCATCCCGGAAGGGCAGCTCGAAGGCGGCGCACTTCAGGTGGTCCATCATCACCAGCAGGTTGTCCGGGTTCACCAGGCCGCTTTCGGGCGACTGCCCGAAGAAGTAGTCGGGGTGGCTCACTATGTACTGGTCCAGGGGGTCGCTGGTGGCGACGAACAGGGAGAGGGCCTGCCCACGCCGGCGGCCGGCGCGACCCATCTGCTGCCAGGCGCTGGCGATGGTGCCGGGGTAGCCCACCAGGAGGCTGGCCTCCAGCCCTCCTATGTCGATCCCCAGTTCCAGGGCGTTGGTGCTGACCACCGTCCGGATGGAGCCCTCCCGGATCCCCCGCTCGATGGCCCTCCGCTCGTTGGGGAGATACCCGCCCCTGTAGCCCTGGACCGTCCATTCCGGCTTCTTGCAGCGGGCCGCCGCCTCCTTCATGTAGGTGAGCAGCACCTCCACCGAGAGCCGGCTGCGGCCGAAGAGGATCGTCTGGAGGTCGTTGGGCACCAGGAAGCGCTCGGCGATCCGACGGGCCTCCAGGAGGGCGCTTCGCCGGATCCCCAGCTGCCGGTTCAGCACCGGCGGGTTGTAGAAGATCACGTCCCGGGCTCCGGAAGGCGCGCCGCTCCTGTCCACCAGCTCCACGGGCTCCTCCAGCAGCCGCTCGGCCAGCTCCCTGGGGTTGGCGATGGTGGCGGAGCTGCAGATGAACTGGGGATTGGAGCCGTAGTGCTGGCACACTCGCTTCAGCCGCCGCAGCAGGTTGCCCAGGTGACTGCCGAAGACCCCCCGATAGGTGTGCAGCTCGTCCACCACCACGAACTTGAGGTTTTCGAACAGTTTCACCCACTTGGAGTGGTGGGGCAGGATTCCGGCGTGGAGCATGTCGGGGTTGGTGACCACGATGTGGCCGGCGGAGCGGACGATGCGCCTCGCGGTGGCCGGGGTGTCCCCGTCGTAGGTGTAGGTCTTTATGTCGACGTCCAGCGCCTCCACCAAACCGTGAAGCTCCGCCAGCTGGTCCTGGGAGAGGGCCTTGGTGGGGAAGAGGTAGAGGGCCCGGCTCTCCGGCGCCTTCAGGATGGCGTCCAACACCGGGGCGTTGTAGCAGAGGGTCTTCCCCGAGGCAGTCGGCGTGACCACCACCAGGTTTCGTCCCGCCTGGACGTGGGCCATCGCCTCCGCCTGGTGGGAGTACAGGGCCTGGATACCCCGATCCCGCAGCACCGTCACCAGGCGAGGATCGGTGCCCGAGGGAAAGGCGGAGTAGACGGCTTCCCGAGCCGGGATTCGATGGTGGGCGGTGATGCCCCCGGAAAACTCGGAGGCGAGGAAGGAGTCGACGGCCTGAACCAGGTTCATGGGCGCCTCGCTGCGTGGGGGTGTTGGATGCAGCGCACATTATAGCATCGCCATGTTTTCTCTTTACCATGGGCTTGCGCAGCGGATGAAGGGGGATAGGACCAACCCCAGGAAGTGAAGAGGGCCAACCCCATGCATGAGGAGGCTGCTGCCGAAGGGTAGCAGCCTTTTGGCGTGGCGGGCACGGAAAACGATGC
>JAJZQR010000466.1 GCA_021806765.1 Chloroflexota bacterium
CCACGCCAAAAGGCTGCTACCCTTCGGCAGCAGCCTCCTCATGCATGGGGTTGGCCCTCTTCACTTCCTGGGGTTGGTCCTATCCCCCTTCATCCGCTGCGCAAGCCCACCTGCAGTGCGGCCTGTTCGGGGGCCAGAGGCTACCACCAGGCGTTGGCCAGAGGCTTCTTGATGATCAGCGGCCGCAGGAAGTCGATCGCCTTCTCGCAACCATCCTCGGGCGACATCACCGGGTCCTCGTGCTCGAAGGAGAGCACGTAGTCGTACCCTACAGCTGCCAGGGCGCTGAGGACCCGCCGCCAGTCGACGTCACCCCAACCGGGCACCCGGAAGCGGAAGCCCCGATCGGGTCGGGTCCAGGATCCCCCCGAGAGCACCCCGCTGCGGCGGACCTCGTCCTCCTGGACCTCCCCGTCCTTGGCGTGGGCGTGGTAGATCTGCTTGCCCAACCGTTTGATGAACACTACCGGGTCGATCCCCTGCCAGAAGAGGTGGCTGGGGTCGAAATTGAAGCCGAACTCGGGCCGGTGATCCAGGACCTCCAGGGCCTGCTCCGCCGTCTCGACGTTGTAGGCGATCTCGGTGGGATGGACCTCGAAGGCGAAGCGCACCCCCTGCTGGGCGAAGGCGTCCAGGATCGGGTTGACCCGCCGGGCGAACAGTTCCCAGCCCTGCTGGTAGACCTGCTCGTTGGTGGAGGGGTAGTTGTACCACTTGTCCCACACCGAGGACCCGAAGAAGCCGGTCACCACCGGCACCTCCAGGGCCGCCGCGGCCCGGGCCACCAGCTTGATCCGCTCCGTGCCGTAGCGAACCCGCTCCTCTACCCCCTGCACCGGCGCCCACCGGTCCACGGTCCAGTCGTGGGGGCCCAGTACCAGTTGCCCCTCCCTGCCGTCGCTGAGGGCGGAGATCTCCAGACCGTAGCTCCTCACCAGCCTCTGGAGGCTTCGTCCGCCGTCGGCCAGCACCGAGTCGACGTCCAGATGAGGACTGCCCTTCCAGGCAGGGAGCTCCACGGCCTCGTAGCCCAGCTCGGCCACGAGCCGAAGCACCTCCTCCAGGGGCCTGTCCTGGAACAGCGCCGTAAAGATGCCCAGCTTCATTGCTTCTCTCCTAACCACTAAGGCACTAAGTGCGTCGTTCCTCAAATGCAGCGCGGCCGTCAACATCGTCATGCCCGCGAATGCGGGCATCCAGGGTCCTCCCGCGGTGGTGTCCTGGACCCCCGCTTTCGCGGGGGTGACGAAGGGCAGACTATCTGGGGCCAGTTGCTTAGTACTCGATCTTTGTTCTGGAGCCGGTCTCGGCAGAGGACAGGATGGCATCGCAGATCACGGCCGCCCGGTAGCCGTCCTCGAAGGTGGCCCCGTAGGGCGCGACCTCCCCGTTGCCGGCGATGGCCTCCAGCAGGTGGGCCATCTCGTGCACGAAGCTGTGGTCCCATCCCAGGGGATGTCTGGGCCACCAGCGTGCGGCGAAGGGGTGGTTGGCGCTGTTGACCTGGATGGTGCGGTAGCCGGCAAGGCCCAGCCTCTCGTCTTCCCTCAGGTACAGCTGCAGCTCGTTCAGCTTCTCCAGGTTAAACTGAACGCTCCCCTCGGACCCGTTGATCTCGAACTCCAGCCGGTTCTGGCTCCCCGGGCACATCTTGGAACCCTCCAGTATCCCCGTGGCGCCGTCGGCGAAGAGCAGCATCGCCTGGAAGGCATCGTCGGTGGTTACCGGCCCCCGGCGGGAGGGGTCCCCCGGCAGGGGGCGTTCGGCGACGAAGGTGGTGGCGGTAGCTCCGGTGACGGTCACCGGCTCTCCCACCAGGAAGCGGGCCAGATCGACGATGTGGGAGCCCAGGTCACCCAGGGCTCCGGAGCCCGCCGCGTCTCGGTCCATCCTCCAGGCCAGGGGGAAGGAGGGGTCCACGAAGGCGGGGTTCTGGTAGCGGGCCCGGAAGTGGTAAATCCGACCCAAC
Organism: Chloroflexota bacterium; assembly: GCA_021806765.1. Next base: position 1,970 of record JAJZQR010000466.1, read on the forward strand.
CTGCCCTCCTCCACGATTTGGCGGGCCAGTCGAATGGCCGGGACGAAGCGGTAGTTGAAGCCACACATGTGCTTGACCCCCGCTGCCCGGACCGCCTCCAGCATCCGTCGAGCCTCGGCGGCATTGCGGCCCAGCGGTTTCTCGCAGAGCACGTGCTTGCCCGCCCTGGCGGCGGCGATGCAGGGTTCCACGTGGAGGGAGTTGGGGCCGGTGTCGTCGAACAGTTCGATCCGATCGTCGGCTATCAGATCCTCCCAATCCCTGTACCAGGTGGCATAGCCGAACCTTCTGGCGAAATCGGCGACCTTCTCGTCGGATCGGGCCCCCACAGCCACCAGTTGGGGCTCCAGGGGTAGCGGGGCGAAGAACTGGGGTAGGCGGCGGAAGGCGCTGCTGTGGGCGCGGCCCATGGCCCCGTAGCCGAGAAGTCCTATCCCGAGGGTGCGTTTGCCGGTGTCGGGACCCTGATCGGTGAGTCCCATCTGCTTTCCTCCAGCGGTCGAGATTGGTGTGTCTCCTGGATGGCCGGACGCCGAGGGTGGTGGAGCCTTCAGGCCGCATTGTCGCTGCTTTGGGGCGGTTGTCAAGCCCCGAAGGTCGGGGAAGGAATCGAGTAGGAGGGTGGGTTCGCCCCACCCTCCTCTCACACCACCGGACGTGCGGGTCCGCATCCGGCGGTTCGCCAAGTGTTCCGTATCAGGTGGTATCTCTCAAGCAGGCCCACCAGCCCCAGCT
>JAJZQR010000119.1 GCA_021806765.1 Chloroflexota bacterium
TAGCGATGATCTGTTTGACCAGGCGGTGGAGGTGGTGTCGCAGCACAGTCAGGTCTCTACCTCCCTGCTCCAGCGGAAGCTGCGGATAGGCTACAACCGGGCGGCACGGCTGATGGAGTTGCTGGAGGAGCAGGAGATCGTGGGCCCCTCTGAGAACGGTCGGTCTCGCCAGGTCCTGGTGCGATCCGAGGAGGCCGGTGATGAGCCGGACGAGGAGGAGAGCTAGGGTTTCCCTCTCCCTATGGGAGAGGGTCAGGGTGAGGGCTCCAGCGGCGGCTTCAGGAGGTACCAACGCCCGCTAACCAGCCCGACGGGTAGTTCCTGCGTTGTCCGCCACGGAGCCTTGCCCGATTCCATTTCCTGGATCTCCAGGGTCACCACCACCTCGGTCGGCCGCCCCGATTCCCCCGTAAGCTGATCCAGGACGGAGGTGCCGCGCACGGCGCTCTCCAGGATCGTGTAGCTGTTCCCCAACTGCCACCTCACGAAGGAAGCCGATTGCTGGCGAATCTCGGGTGCCAGCTGGTCGAGCGCCCCGGCCAGGTCTTTCCTCTCGAGGGCTGCCGAGTATGCGACGACGGGCGCTTCCGGTCCCCCGAGGCGAGACTCGCGGTCCCTCCAGAAGCCTCCGCCCACGATGGCTGAAGCGAGGGCGGCCAGGAGTAGAACCAGGAAGAGGGGACGGGTTTTGGAGTCGGGCCGCAGAGTAGCCATCAGCAGTTCTCCCGACGCGGCGGTTGAGTGATGGGCAGGTGGGCGGCAAGATGAAGCCCTGCCCCTCGAGGGGCAGGGCCCAATTGACCTTCTTCTGTATGGGGAAGCTCTAGGCAGTTGACCTCGCCACAGGCTGCTGCTCGTGGCTGGGGCGTGCGCTCGCCACGGGCTGCTGCTCGTGGCTCGGCTTGATGCCGGCCGCAGGGGCGAGGATCATCGACATGGCCTTGCCCTCCATTAGCGGCTGACGTTCCAAGCTGGCGACGCCTTTGAGCTTGTCCACCATGGTATCGAGCAGTTCACGGCCAAGCTGCGGGTGAGCCAACTCTCGCCCTCTGAAGACGATGGTCACCTTGACCTTATCGCCATCTTCGAGGAACTTCTGCACGAGCTTTGTCTTGAAATCAAGGTCGCCTTCCGCGATTTTCGGACGGAGACGCATCTCCTTCAGGAGCACGATCTTCTGGTTCTTCTTGGCCTCGCGTTCCTTCTTCGTCTGCTCGTACTTGTACTTACCGTAATCCATAAGCCGGCAGACGGGAGGAGCTGCCGTCGGCGCAACCTCGACCAGGTCCAGGCCGCGCTCTACCGCGATCCGCAGGGCTTCTTGAGTGGGCATGACCCCCATCTGCTCACCTTCATCTCCGATGAGCCGAACCTCGCGGACGCGGATCTTGTCGTTAATGCGCAGATCCTTGGTTATGCTTCCACCTCTTCTTTGGATAGTATGAAGCCGACAGCCATGCGCTTATGGCGTTGGTCGTCGGCCTGCAGGGGATTACTCCCCCTATAAGAAAATTATAGTCATCTCCCGACCTACTGTCAATGGTTAAAGGCGCTAGATTCCCTACTCCTTGTTGGCAACCTGGCGAAGGAGCATCTCCTGGATCTCCTCCAAAGCCTTGGGACCAAGATCACCCAGGGAGCGAGACCTCACGGCCGCGGTGCCAGACTCCAGCTCACGGTCGCCCACTACCAGCATGTATGGGACTTTCTGAAGTTGGGCCTCGCGGATCTTGAAGTTCACCTTCTCCCGGCGACCGTCGACGTCCACCCGCAGACCGGCCCCGCCAAGCCGTTTGGCTGTCTGCTGGGCATACTCCAGGTGCCGGTCGGCGATGGGTATCACGACGGCCTGCACCGGTGCCAGCCAGAGGGGGAAGGCTCCGGCGTAGTGCTCCACCAGTATCGCGAAGAAACGCTCCATGGAACCCAGAAGTGCTCTGTGGACCATCACGGGCCTGTGCTCTTTGCCGTCCTCACCGACGAAGGAGAGCTGGAACCGCTCCGGCAGGTTGAAGTCGAACTGCACCGTGGTGCACTGCCACGGTCTTCCCAGGGCATCCTTGACCTTGATGTCGATCTTGGGCCCATAGAACGCCCCTCCGCCCTCGTCGATCTGGTAGCTGAGCCCCCGTTTGGTCAGGGCCTGGCCAAGCGCTTCAGTCGCCTTTTCCCAGTCGTCCAGGTTGCCCACGTACTTGTCTTCTGGCCTTGTCGACAGATAAATGTCGTAGTCTTGGAAGCCAAAGGAGCGGAAGAAGAAAAAGGTCAGATCCAATGCGGCCAGGACCTCGTCTTGCAGCTGGTCCGGCCGGCAGAAGATGTGGGCATCGTCCTGGGTGAAGCCGCGCACCCGCAGAAGCCCGTGCAGCACACCGCTCCGCTCGTATCGGTACACGGTGCCCAGTTCGGCCCAGCGTAGGGGTAGATCCCTGTAGCTGCGCAACCTCGTCTTGTACATCTCGATGTGGAAGGGGCAGTTCATCGGCTTGACGTAGTAGTTCTGCCCGTCCACTTCCATGGCTGAATACATGATGTCCGCGTAGTTTTGCAGGTGCCCGCTGGTCTCCCACAGCTCTCCCCGTCCGATGTGCGGGGTGAAGACCACCTCGTAGCCGGCGTCGAAGTGGGACTTGCGCCAGAAATCCTCGATGGCGACCCGAACCCGTCCGCCCTTGGGATGCCACAGGATGAGGCCGGGCCCTATCTCCTCGGAGACGCTGAAGAGATCCAGCTCCTGCCCGAGGCGGCGATGGTCGCGCTTCTTGGCCTCCTCCATCCGCCAGAGGTACTCGTCCAGCTCCTGCTGAGTGGGGAACGCCGTCCCGTAGATCCTCTGGAGCATGGGGCGGTTCTCGTCGCCGCGCCAGTAGGCTCCCGCCACGCTCAGCAGCTTGAAGGCGCCGATCTCGCTCGAGCTATCCACGTGGGGGCCACGGCAGAGGTCGACGAAGTCGCCCTGCTGGTAGATGGAGGGGCTCTCGTCTTCAAGCTCGTCGATGATCTCCACCTTGTAGACCTGGCCGCGCTTCTCGAAGAACTCTCGAGCCTCCTGGCGGGTCATCTCCGATCGCTGGAAGCTCTGATTCTCTTCGACGATCTTCCGCATCTCCGCCTCGATCTCCTCCAGGTCGTCCGGGGTCAGCGGGCGCGGCAGCTCAATGTCGTAGTAGAAGCCGTTCTCGATGGCGGGACCGATTGCGAACTTGGCATCTGGGAACAGGTGCTGGACCGCCTCGGCCATCACGTGAGAGGCGCTGTGGCGCATCATCTCCAGGTCCGGCATGGTTACACCTCCTTGCTGCGGTTTCGGATTAGACGAATAGAAAGAGCCCCTCGTCCCATGGGACGAGGGGCTCTCGTGGTTCCACCCAGATTCCGGCCCCGGTTATGTCGGGCCGCTCTTTGGGCCGCTAACGGGGCCCCCGTGAACCCCTAGGGCGTTTGGTGCCCTTCAGGGCCAGGCTCGTGGGGGGTTTTCGCCGATCCATGCTGCGAAGGCTTTCAGCCTCTGACCTTCGCTCTCTGCCAGCAGCGGCACCGGCTACTCGTCCCAGTCATCGCCCAGTATGTCTGAGCCCCTACCTGCGCAGGGACTCTGTAGCGAAGTCTATCACAGCCAGCTGCAGCGTACAAGCAAAGGGTGAACCGCAAGAAACGTAGGGGCGTATCGCATTCGCCCCCCGGTGGCCCTCACGTGGGCAACACCCCCCTACGGGAACGTCTCCCAGCGCACTCCACCTACCGCGCGGCACCGGTGGATTCCGGCCTGCCGGCCGGTGCGTCGCCGGTACTCCTCCACGACGCGGTCCTGGAACAGCTCGATGGCGCCTTCCTCCATCAGGTTGACGGTGCAGCCCCCGAAGCCCGCTCCGGTGAGGCGGGCGCCGATGGTTCCAGGGGTCTGGATGGCTAGATCCACCAACAGGTCTAGCTCGGGGGAGCTAACCTGGTAGTCCGCTCGGAGGCTCTCGTGGGATTTGCCCAGCAAACTGCCCGCCTCTCGGAGGTCGTGGGTGCGCAGCGCCCGGACGCATTGAAGCACTCGGGCATTCTCCGAGACAACGTGGCGGGCGCGCTGCAACAGGATCGGCGGCAGTTGACCGCCGACGGCCCTCAGTTCCTCTGCCGTCACGTCGCGCAGATGGGTGATTTCCCGGCGGAGCAGCGGCCTCAGGAGCCGAACGGCCTCCTCGCACTGCTGCCTCCGCTCCCGGTAGGCGGATCCTGCCAGCTGGCGGCTGACGCCGCTGTCCACCACCACCAGGACTACCCCTTGCTGCTGGAAGTCCAGCGGGATCGCCTCCGACTGCCGGCTGCGGCAGTCGATCAGCAGAGCCCGGTCCTCGACGCCCAGGGCGGAGACGAACTGATCCATGATCCCGCACGGAACCCCCACGAACTCCGTCTCCGCCTGGTGAGCAACCAGAGCGAGTTCCATCGGCGAGAGGTCGGCCCCGGCGGCCGCCGAGAGGATCGCGACCACCGCGACCTCAAGTGCAGCGGATGAGCTGAGCCCCGCGCCCATCGGCACGTCGCTCTCCAGGGCGAGGTCGAGGGGACAGGGGTGAACTCCTCGCTCTGCCAGGGCCCAGGCCACTCCTCGTACGTAGTTGCTCCAGGGCTGCTCCCGGCTGCGCTGGGGCCGGAGTCCGTCGAAGGCGCTCTCCTCGTTCAGATTAAGCGACCAGACCCGACTTGAGGGGCCCCGTGAGGGCGCGGCCACGATCAGCGCGGACCGATCGATGGCCACGGGCAGGACGAAGCCATCGTTGTAGTCGGTGTGCTCTCCGATCAGGTTCACCCGACCCGGAGCCTCGGCGGCCCACAGGGGAGGGCGCCCATAGTGAGCATGGAAGGCGGCCAGGAGCCTTTCTCGGCGATCCTCGATCATGAAGGGTCAACCTGTGACGTGGATTGCACCGGGACCAACCGAAGATGTACCTGCCGGCCCGGCGCTCACAATGATACCAGCTTCCTCCCGGCTTCGTCGGCGCCCTTCCGATCTGTTTGCTTTGCCCCCTGCTTTTGAGTACCATGGCCTCTTAAAGGGTAACAACGTTCCGAAAGTGGGTTAGCTGCTGGAGTGCTCGGATACGGAAGGGTGACGCGACCGAACATGACGACCCATCCTCTCATCGATAGTGTGCCCCTTCCGGGAGAGCAGGCCGCTCTGGATCAACTTTTCCGCCTGGTGCGGGATCGAAGTGGACTCGACCTCACTGCCTACCGCAGCTCCACGGTCACGCGCCGGCTTTCCAGCCGCATGCAGAAGCTGGGCTGCCGGGATTACCTCCAGTACTACCAGCGGCTGGCCGGCGACCCGGAGGAGTTCCGGGAGTTGGTGGCGCACCTGACCGTCAAGGTGAGCCGCTTCTTCCGGGATGCCCGAGTCTTTGCACGGCTCAGGACGCAGGTATTGCCCGACCTTCTCAGAGACAGGGCGGACGATCTGCCTCTGCGGTTCTGGAGCGCGGGCTGCGGTAATGGGGAAGAGGCCTACTCCCTGTTCCTGCTCGGGCAAACGGCAGCCCAGGAACTGGACGTTTCGTCCTCAATGGTAGTGTATGGGACCGACGTCGACGAAGGCGCTCTGGCCGAGGCCCGCCGGGCCGTGTACCGAGTAGAAGCTTTCTCGGAGACCCCACCTGAAGTCGTGGTGGCTCACTTTTCCGTCCGGCAAGGGCGGTTCGGGCCGGAGTACGAGCTGCTGCCCGTCGTTCGCCAGGGGGTCACTTTCCTGCGCCACGACCTGCTCTCGGAAGCCGGCCCGCATGGCCTGTCCTTCGATTTGATCCTGTGTCGAAACGTTCTCATCTATCTGGAGCGTCCCGCTCAGGAGCGGGTTGTCACCATGCTCCGGGACAGCCTGGCGCCGGGCGGGTATCTCTGTCTCGGCGAGGCAGAACAGCTCTCCCGTACCCAGTTGCCCTACTTCGAGGTTGTCGACCGGCGCGACGGTTTGTATCGCAAGACTTCAGCAGTTCCAGGAGGGCGATAAGGGATGCTGATGCGGAACACTACTATCGGGCAGCGGCTAGCAGCGGGATTCGGCGCAGTGCTGCTGCTGCTGTCTGCTGTGGTGGCGGTCGACGGCTACGGACGGCAGCGTCAGGCTGAGGTGGAGACCCAGCTGACCAGCCTGGTCATGCCGAGAGCCGATGCTGCCAACGACATAGAGACGGCCTACCTGCGAGAGGCAGCTGCGGCTCAGAGCTACGTCTACTCCGGCGACGAAGCGTACCTGGCCGACTACAGAAGGAATGTGCAGCAGTCCGGAGACGCCGTGGCGAGGCTGAACGGGTTGCCCGAGAACCGGGAAGGGAAAGCGCTCTTCGACCAGATAGCGCCGCTCGCGACTCAATACACCCTGGCAGCGGATAAGGCGATTGCTCTGCGGCAGCAGGGCGACGTAGCGGGAGCGCAGCAGGTCGTCCAGCAGGAGATGCAACCAGCTCGCAGGCAGTTGCTGGATAAGACGGTGGCTTTCGTGGCCCTCCAGGTGAGCTTGAGGGACGCCGCGGTCTCCGAGCTGGAGGGCGTCAGGACGACGACGACCGTTGCCAGCCTGATACTGGCCCTGCTGGCCCTTGCCGTCGGGGTCGTGATCTCCTGGGCGACGGCTCTCTCGGTCAGGAATCCAGCCCTGGAGCTGCTGCTCGCTACGAAGAGCCTGGGGCGCGGCGACTTCGACGATGGGGTCTCCCTGGCCCTCAGGGCGCGGGGGCGGCCCGAGAGTGTTCGGGACGAGATCCACCAGCTGGCGGGGGCCGTTGCCTCCATGGGGTCGATGCTCATTCGGAGGGATAGGCGGCTGGAGGCACGGGCAAGGCTCTCTTCGGTGCTCGCCTCCACCCTGGAGGCGCAGAGGCTGGCCACCGAGGGGTTGCGGGAGATCGCCCGGTATGCGGAGACAGAGCTGGGACTGGTGTACGCCTACGATCAGGAGGCAGATCTGCTTCGCCGCGTCGCCGCCTACTCCATCGAGTCCGCTTCGGAGACCCTGCGCCCGGGCGAAGGGATAGTGGGCGAAGCGGCTGCTTCGCGGCGAACCGTGGTGGTCAGCGAGATCCCAGCGGATGCGCCCTTCACGGTCAAGTTTGGCTTCGATCAGTTGCCTCCCAGGGCGGTGATGGCCGTCCCCGTGATATCCCAGGATGAGCTGGTGGGTGTCCTGGTGCTGGGTACCCTTCGGGAGATGACGAAGGAAAGCGTCGATTTCGCGGAGATCTCCGCCCGGCAGCTGGCAGTGAGTCTCCAGAATGCCTTTTCCCATACTCGCATGGTTGAGATGGCAGAGGCGTTGCGGGAGAAGAACGAGCAACTGGCCGCGCAGAACGAGGAGCTGCAGGCGCAAAACGCGGAGATCCAGGCCCAAGACGAAGAGATCCAGTCCCAGAGCGAAGAGATCCAGGCCCAGAACGAAGAGTTGCAGTCCCAGAACGAGGAAATCCGGGCTCAGAGTGAGGAGTTGGACGGGCAGAACCGGGAGCTGGGCATCCGGAACGAAAGGATAACGCGGCTCCAGAGGTTGACCGCGGATCTGAGCAGGTACCTCTCACCGGAGGAGGTGCTGGAGGAGATCGCGGAGGCCGCCAGTGCCCTGCTCAACTCGACCCTCGCTTCGGTCTTACTGCTGGATCCTTCGAGGAGCTTCTTGACCGTGGCGGCGGCCTCGGGGCTGGACGAGACAGAACAAGCATCCCTTCGCTTGAGCGTGGCGGAGTCGCTGGCAGGGCGGGCGATCGCCGATGGTCACTCACTCTTTATTGGCGATCTGGCCCGGGAGCCCGGGTTGCGGGTTCCTGTCCTAGCGGGCGGTGCCAAGGTCGGTGCCCTGGTGGTTGCTCCGATGGTGGCAGCGGGAGAGGCCCTGGGGGTAGTGGAGGTCTATTTCGACACCCCGCGCGATTTCTCGCCCGAGGATGTGGAGCTGTTCTCGACCCTGGCTGCGGCGGGGGCAATGGCAATCCACAACGCCCGGCTGTTCTCTGCCACCAGCCGGCAGAGACAGTTGCTGCAGGGTGTCGTCGACAGCATCCCGGAGGCGGTACAAGTGGTCGATGCTCGTGGGCGGCTGGTGATCGCCAACAGCGCGGCGCGCGAGCTGTTCGATTTTGGGCAACTGCCATCGCTGGCTGAGTTGGTGGCCGGCGGAGAGGCTCCTGACGGGTCTTCTGACTTGGGGGTGTGGGGGCCAACGGTGCGGGCCTGGCGGGGCGAGACGGTCCTCGCCGAAGAAGCGTCTTACCTTAACCCGAGAACCGGCCGGCCTGGCTACCTTCAGGTGAGCGCGGCTCCGGTGTTTGTGCCCGAGGAGGAGGGGGTGGCTGCCGCCGTGACCGTTGCCGCCGACGTCAGCCGGCTGAAAGAGATCGATCACCTGAAGGACGAGTTCATATCGGAGGCGGCTCACGAGCTGAAGACTCCTATTACAGCCTTGAAGGGATTTGCTCAGCTGCTGCGGAGGAGGATGGAGGCCGCTCCGGGAACCGAAGGCTACCAGAAGCTGGCCCAGACTATCGACGGCCAGACTGACCGGTTGGTGAGGCTGGTCGATCGGCTGCTGGACGCTTCTCGGCTGCAGGCCGGCCGGCTGACCATGAAGCCGGAATCGGTAGACCTGGCGAGTCTGGCGCGGCAGCAGGCCCAGATGGCTCAGATCAAGACGAGCAACCACCAGATACTGGTCGAGGCGAGCAGGGAGGTGACGGGACAGTGGGATCGGGGCTACCTGGAACAGGTGGTGGCGAACCTGCTGGAGAACTCGATCCAGTACAGCCCTCAGGGTGGGGATGTTCGGGTGGTGGTCACCCGCGAGGATGGTCTCGCCAGGCTGACAGTGGCCGATCAGGGCATTGGCATGTCCCGGGAAACCATCGCCGGCCTGTTCCGGCGTCACTTCCGGTCCAACGAGGCGAGACAGGTGAGGGCAGAGGGGCTGGGCCTGGGCCTCTATCTCAGCCACGAGATAGTGGCCAGACACGGCGGCCGCCTGTGGGCGGAGAGCCAGCCAGGGAAAGGCTCCGTCTTCACGGTGGAGTTGCCCCTCATGGCACCGTCCCTCGAGGGATGACACCGCAAGCCCCCGGTTTCCCTCGTTGCCGTGGTCGGTGGCGGTCCTCGAACGGTCTTCTGCTGTTGCAGCCGTTGCTCTGTAGAGCCTGTCCCTACACGGCGGGGCTGGCGATCTTCAGGTCGTTGGCCACCAGTTCGGCGCCGCTGGAACGGCGGGCAACCTCACTGGCCAGAGCCTTTTCCTCCGGGCTTTGTACCTGGCCCTCCAGATGGAGGATGCCGCCTATCATTCGTACGCCCACGTTGCGGCCCCTCAGCCGGGGCTCGCCGGCCAGTGCTGAGTTCACCTTCGAGACGACCATCGAAGACTCGAACTGGGTGGTAGCCATATCGAGGGTCGGGCCGACCTCGTGCAGAGCTGCCATCTCTCTTCCGTAACCGCCTCGAACGGTCGCCTGGAGTTGGTCCATGCCGCGGTTTGCGGCGTCCACGAGTTGTCGAACCCCGGAGGCTAGCTGATACCGGGTCCTGGGGGATGCCAGGGCTAAAGCTGCGGCTGCCAGCGCTATCGTCCCACCGATCCAGGCCAGTACGGTCGCGGTTCTGCTTCTCATTTCTCGCTCCACTCCGGTGATGACCTCAGGCGCAATCCCCGTCTCGTCAGAAACTACTGCTCAGCACGGCGTGTGCCAGGGGCAGCGTATCGGCCTTCTTCTCACACCTCCAGCCGGTTCTGGAACAGGGTGCAGGCGAGCCCGCACTGGCGGTGCTCGAACTGGATGGTGGCGTGGTCGATCCCATACTTCTGAGCGAGCATTTGGGATAGATTCTCCAGGACCGTGGCGCTCTCGCTGAGGGCCTGGTCCTCGATCACCACGTGGCCGCTCATGGCATTGATGCCGGCAGCCAAACTCCATACGTGGAGGTCGTGGGCATCCAGCACCCCCGGAGTGTCCCTGATGTCCTGGACTAGTTTCTCCAGGTTGATCCCGGAGGGTGTCCCCTCCATCAGGATGTTTATGGTCTCCAGGACTATGGACCAGGCGCCTCCGACGATAATCAGCGCGATCAGAACGCTGAGCAGCGGGTCGACGAAATAGAGGCCGGTGAAGTAGATGATAATTGCGCCAACGATCACCGCGGCGGAGGCGAGGGCGTCTCCGACTACGTGGAGCAGGGCGCTCCGAACGTTCAGATTCTCCCCCGGCTCCTGGTGTAGCGAAACGGCCACGTAGAGGTTGGCCAGCAGCCCCACGGTGGCGACAGACACCATCAGGAGGCTGTTCACCGGTTCTGGGGATTGGAGCCGCCGAATGGCCTCGAAGGTTATGAGGATGGAGATGGCCAGAAGGGTCAACGCGTTGGCGAGGGCGGTGAGTATCCCTGCCCGATGGAAGCCGAAGGTGCGGCGGGGGGTCGCCGGGCGGGTGGCCTGGACGGCGGCAAACCAGGCTAGCCCCAGGGCCAGCACGTCGGTGAAGACGTGGCCGGCGTCGCTGAGGAGGGCCAGACTGTTGGACAGGAACCCTCCGGCCAGTTCCGCGCCCAGGATCCCAGCCGTCAGCAGGAAAGCCAGCCTCAATTTGCGGCTGGTCTCGTGCGCGGGGCCCTCATGAATGTGTTCGTCGCCGTGTCGATGCGCCATCGTATCTCCCAGCAGGGGAACTAGCGGTGCACAACCCATTCCACCAGGGCCGGGGCATGCAACTTGCCCCTCGGATGCGGCGATAGTTCCAACGAGGACGGCGGGCATCATGGACAGAAACCTGGAAGACCGGTCGACCCAGCGGATGTTAGAGCGCTACCGGCAGGGGCTGGTGACCAAGCAGGAGTTGGACGACTTCCTGGAGATGGAGCGTCGCCGGAACGAGGTGAGGGAGAAGGCGATCGAGGCGGGCCGTCTGCCGGGGAAGGCGCTCGAAGAGGAATAGCCGCGGAGAGCCGCTTAGAAGAAGTAGCTCGTGCCCGCTGGCACGATATTTGCGAATCCGTCCGTCAGCGCCATGTTCTTGATGTAGTCCCACTCCGGTTCAGCCGAGGGCATGGCCGCGCGACCAGCGGGGTTAACCCCCCTCGATCCTCCATTTTTCAGCAAGGACACGAGAAAGGAGTCAATTGATGGCAGACATCAGCGCGAAGCCCCTGGCCCCGGAACTCCTGGGGATGGACGGGATCTCCAAACGTCAGATCGAGGAGCACTATACCCTGTATCAGGGTTACGTGAACAAGACGAACGAGATCCGCTCGAAGCTGGAGACGGTGGACAGGTCCAAGGCCAACCAGACCTTCAGCGACCTACGGGAGTTGAAGGTCGAGTTGAGCTTCGCCTGGAACGGGGTCAAGTTGCACGAGTGGTACTTTGAGAACCTGGGCGGCAGCGGCGGGCAGCCATCCGGCAAGCTTCTCCAGGCGCTGGAAGCCAATTTTGGCTCCTTTGACAAGTATGTCGAGGACTTGAAGGCTTCCGGCATCTCGGCCAGGGGCTGGGTCGTCACCGCACTGGACGAAGCCGATGGAAAGATCTACAACTACGTGGCCGACGCCCACAACATGTACGGGATCTGGAAGGCGACCCCCCTGCTCGTGCTGGACACCTACGAGCACGCCTACGTAATCGACTACGGTGTGAAGCGGCCCCCCTACATCGACGCCTTCTTGAAGAACCTGAACTGGGATGTGGTGGCCGAGCGGCTGCAGAAGGCCGGCCAGTAGCCGGTGACAACATGGTAGGGGCGGTCCGCGAACCGCCCCTACAGTCGTGGACACGATCTCAGGCCAAATGCTTAGCACGTAAGTAGCAGCAGAGTGAGGAAGAACCACAGATCATGAATACCGACGCATCATCTAGAAAGTCACCTGTAGAGTTCTTCTTGTTGGTGTTCGCTCTTTCCATTCCAGTCTGGCTGCTTGGTGCTGTGGCCAATGCCTATCTACCGCTTCCGATGAGGCTTCCCGTGAGTGCACTTGCGTTCCCCTGTCCGCTTATAGCGGCATTAATCCTTGTTTACAGACAAGATAGATTCGGTGGAATAGGGAGCCTGTTGAAGAGAGTTTTCGACCATAAGAGCATCAGGCGGAAGATCTGGTACGCGCCCGTTATTTTGTTGAACCCTATTGTAATGTTACTGTCGTACGGGGTAATGCGCCTCACGGGGTTGCCGCTCCCCGAACCGCACATTTCATCTCTGTCGATACCGATACTCTTTATTATGTTCTTTATCGGCGCCGTAGGTGAAGAAGCAGGCTGGATGGGGTATGTCGTTGATCCCATGCAAAATCGGTGGAGCGCATTGAAAACCGCCATTGTTCTGGGATTGGTGTGGGCGATATGGCACGTCGTGCCGTTGATTCAGGCTCGCCGAACTCCCACATGGATAGCATGGTGGAGTCTATCTACAGTTGCGCTTCGTATCTTGATCGTTTGGCTCTATAACAACACAGGAAAGAGCGTAATGGCGGCCGTCCTCTTTCATGACATGATCAATGTCAGCGATTCGTTGTTCCCAAATGAGGGTTCGCACTACAACCCGGCTGTTACCGGACCCATCCTCGGCATCGTGGCTCTGATCGTAACCTTCCTGTGGGGCCCGAAGACGTTAGCTCGCTACAGGTATGCCGCCAGACCCTACTGATCCGAGCCGACCTTCGCCACCAACTGCGCTTGGCTGCCACTCGACGATCCACTCCACGTCCCTAACGTTGGTCTTGCGCCCCTTCACGTTTCAGCCAAGGCTCCTGAAGGGAAAGGGAACTGGCTGGAACCGCCTCTCCCCTAGGAGAGGCCGCCCGACGGGCGGGTGGGGGGTGATCCGCGACCAGGGGGGGCGAAGAGTTCAAGGCCATGGGAGGGCGGCCCGCGATGCGTGCGTGCGTGTTGACTTGGGGTGGGCGCTCTGGTACCATTTCCGTAGCGGTCATCGACCCCCGGGCAAGTAGCTCAGCTGGTTAGAGCGCCACGTTGACATCGTGGAGGTCGTAGGTTCGACTCCTATCTTGCCCACTGAGAGCTTGGCTCCGCAGTAGATGCGGGGCCTTTTTCTTTAGCGGGAAGCGCAGGTTTCTCCCCCCCATCTCGACTTCCCCCGATGCTGTCAGCATGCTGTCAAACCATTACCCAAGTTGATGTTGACCGGGTGCATTCTACGCCCTATGATTTGTCCGCCCCTCGCTAGTTCCTCAAGAGTCCACGGTCGGGAGAGCAGCGAATGCCGACCCCTGAAGCCCTCGCGCGAGAGGAAATCGACCGGCGCCTGGAGGCGGCTGGCTGGAAGGTCCAGGACCGGAATGCGGTGAACCTCGGTGCCGGCCTCGGCGTTGCCGTCCGCGAGTTCCCCACGAAGGCCGGTCCCGCCGACTACCTGCTGTTCGCCGGCCGCAAGATGATTGGCGTGGTCGAGGCCAAGCCCGACGGCGTGACCCTGAGCGGCGTCGCAGAGCAGCCCGCCAAGTACAGTGCTGGTCCTCCGGATGCCCTTGTGGCGTGGCGAAAACCGTTGCCCTTCCACTATGAGAGCACCGGCGTCGAGACCCTCTTTACCAACGAGATGGACCCCACGCCCCGCGCTCGACCTGTCTTCGCCTTCCACCGGCCCGAGACGCTGCTGGAGTGGGTGCAGGACCCGACAACCCTCCGCGCCCGGCTGCGCACTCTGCCCCCTTTGGTGACCACCGGCCTCTGGCCCGCTCAGGTGGAGGCCATCACCAACCTTGAGCGCTCCTTCGCCGCCGACAAGCCCCGTGCGCTCATCCAGATGGCCACGGGCAGCGGAAAAACGGTCACCGCCATCAGCTTCATCTACCGGCTCATCAAGTTCGCTAAAGCCAAGCGGGTGCTGTTCCTGGTGGACCGCAGCAACCTTGGCCGGCAGACCCTCAAGGAGTTCCAGCAGTACATCACGCCCGACGACGGGCGCAAGTTCACCGAGCTTTACAACGTCCAGCGGCTCACGTGCAACACCATCGAACCAGTGAACAAGGTGGTCATCACCACCATCCAGCGGCTCTACTCGATGCTGAGCGGGGAGGAGCAGTTCGACCCCGAGAACGAGGAGGGCTCGCTCTACGAACTGGATGGCGCTCTCGACGCCAGGCCGAAGAGCGTGTCCTACAACTCGTCTCTACCGCCCGAGACCTTCGACTTCATCGTGACGGACGAGTGCCACAGGAGCATCTACAACCTGTGGCGGCAGGTGCTGGAGTACTTCGACGCCTACCTCATCGGACTCACCGCCACTCCTTCCAAGCAGACCCTCGGCTTCTTCAATCAGAACCTGGTGATGGAGTACCCGCGAGAGCGAGCCGTGGCCGATGGGGTCAATGTGGACGGCCAGGTCTACCGTATCAGGACGGAGATAACCACGAAGGGCTCGAAGGTGGAGAGCGGCTTCTGGGTGGACAGGCGCGACCGAGTGACGCGGGCCGTACGCTGGGACCGCCTTGACGAGGACCTGGAGTACGCGCCGAACGACCTCGACCGCTCTGTGGTGGCCGAAGACCAGATAAGGACGGTGGTTCGCGCCTTCAAGGAGAAACTCTTTACCGAGATGTTCCCCGGAAGGTCAGAGGTCCCGAAGACCCTGGTCTTCGCCAAGGATGACTCCCACGCCGAGGACCTGGTGCGCATCATCCGTGAGGAGTTCGGCAGGGGCAACGAGTTCTGCCAGAAGATTACCTACCGGGTCACCGGCATCAAAACCGAAGACCTCATCTCCACCTTCCGCAACAGCTTCAACCCCCGCATCGCCGTGACGGTGGACATGATAGCCACCGGAACCGACATCAAGCCCATCGAGGCGCTGCTGTTCATGCGCCAGGTGAAGTCCCGAGTGCTGTTCGAGCAGATGCTGGGGCGGGGCACGCGGGTCATCAATCCTA
>JAJZQR010000467.1 GCA_021806765.1 Chloroflexota bacterium
AGTTCCACCCCACCACCCTCTACGGAACCAACATCCTGATGACCGAGGGGGCCCGGGGTGAGGGCGGATATTTGATCAACAGTCAGGGCGAGCGCTTCATGGCCCGATACACCCCCAAAGTGATGGAACTGGCTCCTCGCGACATCACATCGCGCTCCATCCAGACGGAGATCCTGGAGGGGCGGGGCTTCGAGAACGAGTACGTCTACCTGGATCTTCGCCACCTGGGCAAAGAGAAGATCATGGAGAGGCTTCCCGGCATCCGGGACCTGGCCATCAACTTCGTCGGGGTGGATCCCATCGAGAAACCCATCCCCATTCAGCCGGGCCAGCACTACAGCATGGGGGGCATCGACACCAACGTCGACGGCGAGACCCGGGTGAAGGGCTTTTACGCCGCGGGTGAGTGTGCCTGCGTGTCGGTCCACGGGGCGAACCGGTTGGGCGGCAACTCCCTGCTGGAGACCATAGTCTTCGGCAAACTGGCCGGCCAGCACCTCGCCCGGACCTTCGCCGAAGGAGGACTGCCGGCCAGCGATCCGACGGCGGTGCAGAGGGCCTACGAGGCCGTCGAGAGCAAGCTGAGGCAGATGGCGGCAGCTGAAGGCTCCGAGACGGTGGCCCAGATCCGCGAGGAGATACAGCAGGCCATGTTCTTCAAGGTTGGCGTCTTCCGGGAGCGCGGGCCGATGATGGAGGCCGTGGACAAGATCGCCGAGCTGCAGGAGCGCTTCAAGCAGACCGGGTTGACCTACCGTGGCACCACCTACAACCTGGAACTGATGCACAAACTGGAGTTGGAGGGGATGTTGATCCTGGCCGAGGTGATCGCCAGGGGCGCCCTGGCTCGGGAGGAGAGCCGAGGGTCTCACTTCCGTCGGGACTTCACCGAGAGGGACGACGCCAAGTGGATGAAGCATACCCTGGCGAGCAACACCGCGGAGGGTCCCGCCCTCACCTACGCTCCGGTGACCGTGACTCGATACGAGCCGCAGGCTAGGAGGTACTAATGTCGAACCTTTCCGTTGCCACTCTGAAGGTCTGGAGGTTCGACCCCAAGGTCGATGCGGAGCCCTACTACCAGAGCTACCAGGTTCCGGTTACTCCAGGGATGACGGTCTTGCAGGGGCTGTTCTACGTCACCGATCGGCTGGATGGGTCGCTGGCCTATCGCTCCTGCTGCCGGGCAGGGGTTTGCGGCTCCTGTGCCATGTATATCAACGGGGCTTACCGGCTGGCCTGCGAAACCCAGATAGGCTGGTTCCCGGATGGTGAGATCACCATCGGCCCGCTGCCTCGCCTTCAGGTGATCAAGGACCTGGTGGTGGACCTGGAACCTTTCTTCGCCAAGTACGAGGAGATCAAGCCCTACCTGATAAACAACTCCAAGCCGCCGGAGAAGGAGAGGCTCCAGAGCCCCAGGGATCGAAAGAAGCTGAACGAGATGATCGACTGCATCCTGTGCGCCTCCTGCTACTCCTCGTGCCCCACAGTGTGGATGAGCGAGGGGAAGGATGGTTACCTGGGACCGGCGGCCCTGACCAAGGCGTGGCGCTTCATCGCCGACTCCCGGGACGAGGGGACCAGGGAGCGGATGGAGGTCATCGCCTCGGAGCAGGGATTGTGGCGATGCCATACCGCCTTCAACTGCGTGGAGGCTTGCCCGAAGGGGATCAACCCCACCGAGGCGATACAGAACCTGAAGAAGAAGGTCATCCTGGGCAAGCTCGGCCTCAAGTAGACAGCGTCCTGCTGAGGATCCAGTGGTAGGGGCGACCGGCCGGTCGCCCCTACTCTATTCTAAGTGCGTCGTTCCTGTAGGGCAGGGTTTATCCCCTGCCGCCCGGCTGTCGTTGCCGCACCGGCGACGGTGCACGAGACCCCGGCCTACGTTGTGGAGCCGTGCGACGATATGACGATGTGCATGGCGGCCTCGATGTACCTGCTCAGCATTCGGTACCTCCCTTCGGCCCTGCTGCCTGAACGGGATGTGCGTCACCCTCGGGAGGTGACGTTGCCGGCATCGTATCATCTTGCTTAGCCCGCCAGGACTCGCTGATACAGCCGGTAGGTCTGCTCGGCCACGCGGGCCTGAGTGAAGCTGGCCAGGACCCGGGCTCGACCCCTGACCGCAAGATCGTACCGCAGTTCGGGCGAGGATTGAAGCCGCTCGAGTTGAGATCGGAGGGCCTCCACGTCCCCCTCCGGAAACAGCAGCCCGGCGTCACCGATGACGTTGGGTATCTCGCCCGAGTCGGAGCCCACCACCGGGACACCGCAGGCCATGGCCTCTACCAGGGCCCGGCCGAACTGCTCTTTCCAGTTGGCGCGGGTCCGGGAGGGGAGCACCAGCGCGTCCAGGCCGTTCAGGATCCCGGGCATCTCCCGAGAGGGGACGCCGGGGATGATCTTCAAGCGGTGGGAGATCTGCAGCGCGCCGGCGCGCGCTTCGATCTGGCTCTGGAGAGGGCCGGCGCCCACCAGGGTGAGGCTCCAGTCCCCTGCCAGTCCGGCCACAGCCTCCAGCAGATCCAGGATCCCCTTCTGCTCCACCAGCCGGCCGACGTAGCCGATGCGGAACGAGGACTGAGGACTGAGGGCTGAGGACTGAGACTCAGCCGCCAGGTGGTGAGGGCTGGGGCTGCTGAGGGCTGAGGACTGAGTGCTGATGGCCGAGTGCTGAGGAGATCGGA
>JAJZQR010000468.1 GCA_021806765.1 Chloroflexota bacterium
CGCGAAAGCGGGAATCCATTAACCACGCCGGGAGGCTGGATTCCCGCTTCCGCGGGAATGACGGTTTCCAGGCAGCCGTCCCCAAGTTGCTGACACATCCCTTCACCCTTATCAAGCCCGCTTCCCCTTATGGTGCAATCTCAGATCGCTCTGGGCTGCGCACAGGGAGGCCGCCAATAGCGTCAGTACTCCACCCCCTCCAAAGGGTACGAGATATGAAACTAGCCGGACACGGAATCCCGGGTGGCCTGGGTCGCCTGGAATACCTCGTTCACGTCGGGCAGGTCGCCAGGCTTCTCCTCGCTGATCCACTTGTAGCTGATCTTCCCGCCGCGGTCGACGACGAACACGGCCCTCCGCCCCACCTGCTTGTACCCGGCTACGTCCGGATAGTAGCCTGCGTACCTGGGGGTGACCTCCCGGTTGAAGTCGCTCAGCAGAGGGAAGTTCAGTTTCAGCTCCTCCGCGAAGGCTCGATGGGAGAAGTGGGTGTCCACGCTGATGCCCAGAAGTTGGGCGCCGGCCGACTCGAACTGTTGGGCCCAGTCTCTGAACTGAGACAGCTCGTTCCTTCAACCGCCCGTGAAGTCCAGGACGTAGAAGAGCAATACGGCCTTTCTGGTCTTCAGCACCTCGCTGAGGGCTATCGGTCCCTCCGCAGAGGGTAGGGTGAAATCGGGGGCAAAGTCGCCTTCCTGGGGAAAACCGTTCATGGCACAACTCCGCCTCGACAGTGTCTGTTTCCAGGAACTGCAACCTGGTAGTCGCATGGAGCGTGCCGAGTCGCCGTCTCCATGGCAACCCCCTGTTGCCATTCGGCACCATTCCCATCACAATAACGGTCGAGTGGAAGGGTAAGGAAGGCTCCAGCAGGAGGTAGCTAACATGGACCGTCGAGTTCTGGTACCGCTGGATGGATCTTCACCGGGGGAGATACCCGTCCTGCCGGTCCGGTCTCGAGCGGAGGCTGCCCATTCATGACCAGGAAGCACACCCCCGACTACCTCCGTCGGGAGAGCGGGATCCTGCTGCACCCCACCTCCCTGCCGGGGCCCCACGGTATCGGTGATCTGGGCGCCGAGGCCCGAAGGTTCGTCGACTTCCTGGAGGCTGCGGGCCAGCGATTGTGGCAGATGTTGCCCCTGGGCCCAACCGGTCAGGGCAACTCCCCCTACGACTCTCCCTCAGCCATGGCGGGCAATCCCCTGCTGATCTCCCTGGAGATCCTGGCCAAGGAGCAGTTCCTCTCCTGGGAGGATCTGGACCGGGTACCAACCCTGCCTGCCGATCGGGTCGACTACGACGCCGTGGCTGCCTTCAAGTTCCCCCTCCTGCGGCAAGCTTGCCGCCACTTCCTGGACAGGGCCACCGCGCAGCAGCGATCGGAGTTCGAGCGGTTCTGCCGGCTGAACGCCCCCTGGCTGGAGGACTACGCCCTCTTCATGGCGCTCAAAGAGGCCCATCAGGGGGCGGCGTGGAACCGATGGGAGGAGGAGATCGCGGCCCACCGGCCCGAGGCAGTGGAGTGGTGGGGGCAGCGGCTGGCGGAGGAGGTGCAGTTTCACCGCTTCGCCCAGTTCGAGTTCAGCCGGCAGTGGGAGGTGTTGAAGCGGTACGCCAACGAACGAGCCGTCCGGATAGTCGGCGATATCCCCATCTTCGTGGCCCTGGACAGTGCCGACGTTTGGTCCAGGCGAGAGCTGTTTCACCTGGACGAGAAGGGGCGTCCCACCGTCGTCAGCGGGGTGCCGCCCGACTACTTCGCCAGGACCGGGCAGCGATGGGGGAACCCTCTCTACCGCTGGGACATCCTGGCGGAGGAGGGCTACGCCTGGTGGGTGCAGCGGTTCCGGATCACCCTGGCCCGGATGGACCTGGTGCGGATCGACCACTTCCGGGGCTTCCAGGCCTACTGGGAGGTGCCGGCCCATCACAAGACCGCGGAGCGGGGCCGCTGGGTGAAGGGTCCAGGCGAGGGCTTCTTCCGGGCCCTGGGGCGGGCTCTGGGTCCCCTCCCTGTGATAGCGGAGGATCTGGGACTCATCACCCCTGAGGTTGAGGCCCTGCGGGACGCCCTGGGCTACCCCGGCATGAAGGTGCTTCAGTTCGCCTTCGGCGACGACGCCCGCAACCCCTACCTGCCCCACAACTACGAGCGACGCTGCGTGGTCTACACTGGAACCCACGACAACGATACCACCATCGGATGGTTCGACTCCAGGCCGCCCAACGAGCGAGACTCGATCCTCCGCTACCTGGGACGGGACGGACAGGAGATCCACTGGGATCTGTTGCGGCTGGCCTTCGCCTCGGTGGCCGACGTGGCGATGGCCCCCCTGCAGGACGTTCTGGGGCTCGGCAGCGCGGCCCGGATGAACCTGCCCGGCCAGCCCCGGGGCAACTGGACCTGGCGATTCACCGCCGACCAGTTGAGACCCGACCTGGCGGAGCGATTGCGGCAGCTGACGGAGACGTACGGCCGATCGTACTGATCAGTAATGAGTGATGAGTGATGAGTAATGAGTAGTAGCTCATCACTCATCACTCGTGACTTACTACTTGTAGTAGTCGGCGTTCTTCTGGAGGAAGCTCTGCCACTTCTCCGGCACCTCGGCATCGGAGGTGATGGCGTTTACCGGACAGACAGACTCGCAGGCCCCGCAGTCGATGCACTCGTCGGG
>JAJZQR010000120.1 GCA_021806765.1 Chloroflexota bacterium
GATGCCAGGCAAATTAGAGTCTGGTTAGAGTTCTGTGTGTTGAGACGCAGCTACGCCATCTGCACCAAGTTGGGAAGGCCTATGTGGAAGTGCAGGGGGCGGAACTGGAGCGATTCTCGCCTGGCAGGCGGGTCGAGTCCGCGGAGACTTCGTACCGCAGCTCTAAATCCACACCGCGCCGATGTCGGCACCCCCCACCCGTTCGCGGTAGGCAGCCAGCACCCCACTCGCGGGATGGTCGGGTAGCTCGGGCGGATTGGCCATCCGCCGCCGGAGTTCCTCGTCGGGCACCAACAGTTGAATGCGACTGTTCGGCACGTCTATCTCGATGACGTCGCCATCCTGTACGTAGGCCAGAGGACCCCCATCCCAGGCTTCCGGGGCCACGTGACCCACGCAGGGCCCCCGTGTTGCCCCGGAGAAGCGCCCGTCGGTCACCATAGCCACCGACGTGTGCAGCCCCATTCCCACCAGCATGGCCGCTGGGATGGACAGCTCCCGCATACCGGGCGCACCCTTGGGACCCTCGTACCGCACCACCAGCACCGAGCCGGGCTTCACGTCCTTTTGCAGCATGAACTGACGGACCTCCTCCTCGGAGTTGAACACCACGGCTGGGCCTCGGTGCACGAACATCCTCGGATCCATGCCGCTCTTCTTCACGACTGCCCCCCTGGGCGCCAGGTTCCCGCGCAGGATGCCGTAGGCTCCGCCTCGATCCAGGGGCTGGGCTGCGCTCCTGATCACCTGCCCGTCCGGCTCCGGAGCATGCTCCAACGCCTCCGCCAGGGTCCCGCCCATCGCCCTCGGGACGTCCAGTTCCAGGCTTTCGCTGATGGCTTTCAGCAGGACCGGCACGCCCCCAGCCTGGTGGAAGTCGTCGATGTTGTAGTTGGAGGAGGGCTTGTACTTGCCCACCACCGGTACCGACTGCTGCACCCCTTCGAAGCGCTCCAGGTCGAACCCCCAGCCCAGAAGGTGGGCAAAGGCCAGGGTGTGGAGCACCCCGTTGGTCGACCCTCCCGAGGCGGAGATGTACTTGATCCCGTTCTCCAGGTTGGCCTGGGTGAGGAAGTGGCTGAGAGGCTTACCCTCTCTTACGAGGGCAACGATCCGCTCGCCCACGTCCCGCGCCTGGCGGGTCTTGGCTGCATCGAAGGCCAGCATGGTCGCCGACCCGAAGGGTGCGAGGCCGGTAGCCTCGAGGAAGCAGCCCATGGTGTTGGCCGTGCCCATCATGGAACAGGTCCCGGCCGAGGCGCAGAAGTGCTCTTGCCAGCTCCCAAAGGTCGTGTCGTCGATCTCGCCGGTCCGGCGCATGCCGATGGCCTCTTTGAGATCCGAGGTGCATACGGTGCGGTCCTTCAGCCGGTAGGGCAGCATGGCTCCCGCCGTCAGGAAGAGGGTGGGGAGGTTCAGCCGGATGGCGGCCATCACCATGCCCGGGATGATCTTGTCACAGGAGGCCAGCATCACCAGTCCCTGGAAGCTGTGAGCCCGCACCATCGCCTCGATGGAGCCCGCGATCAGATCCCGCTGGGGCAGGAGGTAATGGCCACCCGGTCCCGAGTTGGCCATCCCATCACAGGGAGCCGGCACGTTGAACTCTCCAGGCGAGCCGCCTGCGGCCCAGATGCCCTCTTTGACCCTGGCTGCGAGATCCCGGAGCGGGAGATGGCCGGGGTTGACGTCGGTATAGGAGTTCACCACCGCTATCTGGGGTTTGTCCAGGTCTGCGGCCCGATAGCCGCAGGCGTGCATCAACCCCCGGTAGTAGGCTTCGGTAATGTCTTCCGGCCGCTCACCCTGGTCCGTCATTGCCTGGTATTCTCCCTCCGGAACTCGACGTGGTGGCAGATTGTACCATGGGCATCGGGATTCCGCAGCGCTCACCGATCCTTCCTGCGCTGATCCTGCCCTTGCCCTTCGCCGCAGGAGAAGCCGGCCCTCACCATCCTCGCTACTAACCTACAATCTTTGAGGGCGCGTCAGCATGCTCACTGGCGCCGGGATCTACTCCACTTTGAGCTGGGACCGTGCTACGATGGCATCGGCAACCTGTTCCCTCTCTACTGACTACTGACCCCCAACCCGGGACCGAAGGGAGACGATGCCTTGGGACAGAGAGTGACACTCGAGTTGGGGCTGGTGATCGAGGTGGCGGCGTTCCCGATTCGATACGAGGAGTGGTGATGAGATGAGGAGGATGGCAGCTTCCGAATGAGTCAAGTGTCAGAAATGGACCTTCAGAAAGCCGGGTCTCGTGCCCTTCAGGTCTTCGCATCCATGCGCACGTACGGCGCTCGTTTCTACAGGGAGTACATGGGGATCCAGTCCTCGCTGCCTCTCAAGGGGGTCGGGGAGGCAAGCATGCCGGCCAGTCCTCACACCCTGGGGCCACGGGGATTCGTGGCGCCGGGCGCCCTGGCTACCCTGGCTGACGTCGCTCTCGCTTCCAGCATCAGGGCCTTCGTCGCCCCTCGGAGCCGAACGGCCACGGTAGGTCTGACCTTGCAGATAGTCCGCGAGGTGCCGACAGAGCTTGTCCGAGCCCGAGCCGAGGTGGTTTCGGGGACCAGTCACACTGCTGTATCTCAGTGCCATCTGACCGACGACAGCGGCAAGGTGCTCGCGCTCGCGACAGGCACCTTCGCGATTCGGCCGGTTCCCGAAACAGGGCCCTGGCTACCGTACGCTCAGGATAGCGCTATCGCTGCCCGCGACGTGGTGCCGGTCGACCCGAAGGAACTGAGGGACGACGAACTGTGGCTTCTGAAGCATGTCGAGGTCAGCCTCGGAGGCGAATGCCTGGATGGGCCCTATGCCAACTACCTGCGGATTGAGTGGCTCAGTAGAGGAACCGGTCGGGCCACAGCCATCTGGCCCCTGGGTCCTCACCTATGGAACCGAGTGGCCCACGTGCATGGTGGAGCAATATTCGGTGCCCTTGCCGTGGCGGCCGCGGCCTCCCTTCCGGAGAATAGCAGGGCACGAGTGGTGGAGCAGCACGTTCAGTTTGCGCGCCCTGGGCGCGGCGAGGCACTGAGGGTGGAGGCGAACCTGCTGCGCCGGGGGCAGCAGCTGACCTCCGTCCACGCGCAGATCGTCGCCGAGGATGATCGGAGCGTTGCCAGCGCTCTCGTGACGCTGGAGGTAGCCGCTGATGGCTGAAGCCGACCCCCGTCAGAGCCCGCCGGGAGAGGATCGGCGATCTGTTGACCGAAGGCGCTCTGCTCGTGTACCGGCGAAGAAGAGGCACGTCCCAGTTCCTCAGGCTGCACACGTCGAGGCCCCAGCCCTTGAAGTGAAGCCCGAATACCTCTATGATCCCATCACTTCTGGAGGTTGGTCTCGATGGATGCTACCAGGGATCTGCTGGGGGTTCTCTTCGACTGGGACGGCACGGTAGCCGATACCCGTGAGGCGATGTTCCGCTCCTACCGCTACGCCTTTCACACCCACCTGGGGATCGAGTTCCCCAAGACCAATGTCGAGTTCCGGAACATCGTCAAGATGCGCACCGCCGAGATGGCCGACATCTACGGGGGCAGCGCGGCAGCCGGCGTCGCGGAGGCGTACAATCACTACTACAACTCCGAGGCCTATGCCGGTGTTCGGGCCTTCCCGGGCATGGTATCGACGTTGAGGGAACTGAAAGCGCGGGGCTACCGGTTGGGGATGGCCACCAACAAGGGGTTGGAGCGGGTGCTCACAGATTTGAACCACCTGGATTTGCACAGTCTCTTCGAGACGGTGGTGACATCCGAAGACACCGCCGAGCGCAAGCCTCATCCGGCGCCGTTGCTGAAAGCCGCCGAGAGACTCGGGATCGATCCCGCCCGATGCGCCTACGCGGGGGATTACCCCGGCGATGTGATGGCCGCCAAGGCCGCAGGGATGACCTCCATCGGCGTCCTGTGGGGACGGATCTTCCCGGAGGAGGAGTTGAGGACCCAGCGTCCCGACTACCTGCTCCAGTCCCCTGAGCAACTGCTACAAGTCTTCACCGGTCGCTGAGGATCCCTGCCATACGGCAGGTGGCAGTCCCCCAAGCGGGTCCTTTTCGCCTCGCCTGGGACAAGGGGCCGTTACTCGGATAGGCCCTCAGGGAGAGCACACTACCTCAACTTCGCTCTGTCTCAGCCGATTAATAGTAGTGAATCCTGGATACTGAACGCCCGAGTGCACTTCCTCGGACTCCCGAGGATCGAAGGAGGACCGCCGCTATGACTAGAGAGTACGACGGGGACTTGCCGGCATCCCACCTCCTGGCCTCCCCCATCATTGTATTGGACAACGATGGCCACATCGAGATGGTGAACCAGGCTGCCCTGCATCTGGTACAGGATCCCATCGATTCGAGGTTCAATCGCCGTGCTGACAACCCGGTGGAAGCTCGCTACCTCTGGTTGGCCGGCGCGCTGGAAGCCCTTGGAGATTCCCCCGAGGCGGTCTTCGAACAGGAAGTGGTCACGAAGAACGGAGTGAAGCAGTTCCAGGTGAGGCTCTCTCGGCTGATCACCCCCGAAGGCGAGGAACGCGCCAGGGTGGTTATCCTCGAGGACGTCGATGGCCAGAAGCGCTTCCCCGCATCCAGCGCTTCCGCGCGGGGCGACCTGTCTTCTTTCTCCCTCGTGGACGACCTCACAGGGCTCCACAACCGGCGGGGGTTCTCCGCTCTGGCTTCACATCTCTTGAAGCTGGCCGACCAGTCCAGAAGACACCTCGCCTTCCTGGTGTGCACGATAGAGGGGATGTCCAGTACGGGCGAGACGAACTGGCACGAGGAGAACGATCGAGCTGTAGTCACGACCGCCGACATCCTGCGTGACACCTTCCGCGCCTCCGACATCGTTGCGCGAGTAGGAAGAGGGGAGTTCGCCGTGCTGGCGGTGGGGTCTTTCGACGGGGGAGCCAACGACCTCGCAAGCCGTCTACGACAGGCCGTAGACGCCAAGAGTAGCCGCGGCGAGTTCGACCATCAACTCTCCATCAGCGTGGGGCTGATCCCTTACGATCCCATGTACCCCAGGACCGTGGACGAGTTGCTGGCCAGAATCCCTGGGAGCGTTTAGAGGAAAACAGCTACGGCATCCAGCCGGTGATGGCCATCCCCACCACGAGGTAGGCAATGGCGGCGAACAGGACGGTCACCGTCCAGTACAACGTCCATAGCGTCTTGCCGATCTCCACGATCACCATTCGGAGTTGAGTGCTGAGTGCTGAGCGCTGAGTGCTGATAGGTTCTGGGTTCTGGGTTCTGGGTTCTGAGTCTCCGCGTCCCCGCGTCTCCGTGTCCCCGCGTCCCCGCTCCCCGTGTTTCCCCGTCTCCCCGTCACCCGCAAGGCGGTAGGACACGACGATGAGCCCTACTATCGCCCACAGCAGCGGCAGCGGCTTCGCCCCCAGGGTGATGGCATCCGTCATCCCATAGACCATGTAGGCCAGGAGGCCGGCACCGAGTCCGGCGATAGCCCCTTTCGTTGCCCCCTCAGCGCGTCGGTAGCCCTGGATAGCCAGCCACAGGGTCGCAAGGCATATCCCCGCCAGCGCCATCAACCCGGCCAACCCCAGATCCACAGCCGTCTGGAGGTATATGTTGTGGGCATGGGGGACGTCGGCGATGGAGCCAATGGAGGCAGACGGGTACAGGCTGAATAGGACCTTTCCGAAGCTGTTCAACCCGATGCCCGTGAAGGGGAAATCCTGGATCATGTACAGAGCGCGGCCCCAGATCTCCTGGCGGTTGGCGAGCTTCGAAGACACGTCACCAACGTAGTCGAGCTGCAGGAGCCAGCGGGAGACCACCTCCCGGCCGGCAAAGCTGCCGGCGACTCCCCCCGCCGCGACCACGGCCAGGATCATGAACCCCAGCCGTCGCCATCGAAGCCCCACCAGGAGAGCGACGGCAACGCCGAAGCCCAGCAAGCTGCTTCGAGACTGAGTGAGGACCAGCACCGGCCCTGCCATGAGCAAGCTCACAGCCGCCACGATGGGGAGACGGGGAGAAGGGGAGACGGGGTGCACACCCCACAACACCATCCCCACCGCCACCGGCAGCAGAAACGCCAGGGTGCCACCCAGTTCGTTGGGCTGGATCCCCGCAATGGGGCCGGAGGAACTCTGCACCGACTGGACAAGTCGAGGGATGCGAGCGTACAGCGCCGCGCCTCGGGGCAGCTTGTCGGTGATCCAGTCGGTGCTCACCAGCCCCACGGCGGCCACCCCAACGGCTGCCAGGAGGAGGGCATACACCCCGATCCACCACCCCCTGGTATCGGTAACCTGGTTCACCACGCCGTAGTAAACGGCCACACCCAGAACGATCCCGTACAGCTTGGGCATGCTGAGCGCCAGGTCCGTGGACGGATAGAGGGCCTGCAGGCTCATCACCAAGAGGAGCAGCATGGGGAGGTCGAGAGGAGTGGGCAGGGTAATCCGCCGGTAGCCGGCCAACCTGGCCAACCACAGGCCCAGGATCGCTGCCAGGCCGGCCAGCGGCAGGGGACCACGGGGAAAGAGCAGAGCAGGGGATACCAACACCAACAGAGGGATTTCCGTCGCCGCGATGCGCCGGCAGATGGCCGCTGGTGCGGAAGAGAGGTGAGGTCCGCGCTCTCTCTTGAGAGCCGGGCCGTCTTGCAGTGCAAGCCGGTTCAGTTCGCCGCCTCAGTCTCCGAAATGTCCCGCAGAACCCTGGCCGGGTTGCCGGCCACGACAGTGTAAGGGGGAACGTCCCTGGTCACAACACTCCCAGCGCCCACGACGGCCCCTTCGCCGACGGTGATTCCGCACAGGATAGTGGCGTTGCTGCCGATGGAGGCGCGGCGCCTGACCGTGGTCGGGAGCATCTCCCAGTCCGAGTCCGTCTGCAATTCGCCGCTGTCGGTGGTTGACCGCGGGTAACGATCGTTGGTGAACATGACCCCATGGCCGATGAACACCTCGTCCTCGATGGTCACACCCTCGCAGATGAAGCTGTGACTGGACACCTTGACTCGGCTACCGACCCTGGCTCCCTTCTGGATCTCGACGAAGGTACCGATCCTGGTCTCGTCGCCGATCTCGCACCCGTAGAGGTTGACGAAGGCGTGGACCCGCACATCCCTGCCCAGCTTCACGTCCGGAGCTATCCGGATCCCATCCCCATCGTTCATCGCAGCTTCTCCCAGGACCCGCCGTTGTGCAGCGACTTGTCGGCGGCTTCCAGGATGCGCATCACCTCAAGCCCCACACTGGCGTCGCTCCTGGAGACCCCGTGGTCCTGGATGGCCTCCAGAAACTGCGAGCACTCCTTCTGCAACGGCTCCGTCCACTCTATCGGGACCGGCACACCATCGCCGTCATAGTAGGATGCGTGGAACTCTGGTTCCGTGTCGGAATAGGGGGGGATCTCCACCCGCTTGTCGAAGATCACCACCTTGTCCTGGGCCGCTATGTCGTTGTACAGCAGCATCTTCTTGCTGCCCACGATGGTGTACCGCCGGACCTTGACGGGATCCAGCCAGCTGACCCGTACGTCTGCGAGCACCTCGTTGGGGAAGCGCAGGCTCACGTGGGCCACGTCGTGAATGCCCCGTGTCCTCTGCACGAAGATCCCCCCACGGGCGCTAACCGCATCGGGATCGAGGGCGAGAATATAGAGCAGGATGGACACGTCGTGAGGCGCAAGATCCCACAGCACGTTGATATCGGGCTGGAAGAGGCCCAGGTTCACCCGGATGCCGTTGATGTAGTAGATCTCTCCCAACTCACCGCTGGCGACGATCTCCTTCACCGCCTCCACGGCTGGATTGTAAACGAAAGTGTGCCCGACCATGACCACCAACTGCCGGCGGTCTGCTTCCTCGATGATCTGCTCTGCCTCCGCGACGCTTGCAGCCAGGGGCTTCTCCACCAGCACGTGCTTCCCCGCCCGCAGCGCTCGTATGGCCAGGGCACAGTGGGTCGACACCGGCGTAGCCAGGACCACGGCGTTTACGTTCGATTCCAACAGAGCCTCGTAACTGGAAGTGGTCCGCACATCCGGGTAGAGGCTCCTGATATGGTCCAGTCTGTCCTGCCGGAAATCGCACACCCACTCGAGCGATGAATCCGGCAGCGTGTAGAAGTTGCGGGCCAGCTTTGGCCCCCAGTAGCCGCAGCCGACAACACCAACCCTAATCATCAGTCTCGGTTCCTCCCGCTATCCGGCACCCTTGCCCTTCAACACTGCGAACGGAGTCATCAACAGGATCTTGAGATCCATCCCGAGGGACAGATGCTCGATGTAGTAGAGGTCCATGGCGACCGCATCATCGAAGCTTACCAGGTTCCTGCCTCTCACCTGCCACCAGCCCGTGATGCCCGGCGACACCTTCAGCCGCTGCTTGTGCCACTCCTGATACAGCTCCACCTCGTAGGGAATGGCTGGCCGGGGTCCCACGAGGCTCATATCTCCTCGCAACACGTTTATCAACTGCGGTAGCTCGTCGATGCTGGTCTTCCGAAGGATGCGCCCGAGCCCGGTGATCCGAGGGTCTCGCTCCAACTTCGCGCTCTTGCCGTTGGCCGGAGCCTGATCGTGTCCGGCGATCAGCGCCGCCACGTGATCCCTGTGGATCGAGACATCGGCGTTGTGGCACATGGAGCGAAACTTCAGAAAGGTGAAGGGCCTGCCATCCTTGCCGACGCGGGTCTGGCGAAAGATCACCGGGCCTGCCGAGTGGAGCTTGATGAGCAGCGCCAGGACCGCCAGAACGGGCGACAGGATCAACAGGGCCATGGCACTCAGCACCAGGTCCACGACCCTCTTTGTGCGCAGGTAGCCCTTGTCTTGAACATCCACCTGGATGGCAAGGGCAGCAATTCCCTGGCTCGACATTTCGCTTTCCTTTGAATTGCAGACGGGGTCCGCGAAGGGGATCGACACTTCGCCAGAACGGTGCCCAGGAGACCTACCAGTCCCGCCGTGCCGTCTGGACGGCGCCGGCCGCCTCGCGGCTTCTGTTCGGCGCCTCACGTGCAACCGCTTCCACGGGAAGCAGGTCGATGCCGCCATCAACCAGCCGGATTTCCCCCATCGTTCCCCCAGGCAGAGCATTGAGTGACTCGGCTTCGGCTCGGGCTCGCCACCAGCGCGCGACTTCTCGGGGCAGAGCATGCCAGTAATCGTCTCGATCCCGCATGGCTCGCAGGAACCGCTCGTACACTGCCAGCCGGCTGGGATCGCGCAGATAGTCGGGATGGGTCAGCGACAGGGCCATGCCGCTATACCGTCTGATGAACTCCACCTTCTCCAGCCACAACTTCGGCGTCGTCTCCCCCAGGGTAACCAGAAGGGTGTGGTCCTGGACGAGGGTATATGGCAACTCGACGAAGCGCCCCATCATGAATGGCCAGATGCTCATGGTCCCGCCGGGGATCGGCTCGAAGGGATCCGTATCGAAGAACGAGCTATCGTACTCGATCTCCAGGGCCTGCATCCACTCCGGGTTCCGATGGGTCATCGGTGACCGAAAGCCGGCGGCACCCCATTCCTTCAGGTACCGGTTGATGCGCTCAGCCCGCCTCAGGAAGGTCGTCTCGGATGAGAACAGCTTGCCATCGTGCTTCAGGCCGTGGACTCCGACTTCGAAGCCCCGCTCCCGCAACTCTTCCAAGAGGTCTACGTCCACCGGATAGAGTTCCGGGACGAAGTTGAAGGAAGAGCGGAAGCCGAGACCTTCCTCCAGATTAGCGATCTCCCGTACGAACTGCTGGCCATGGTTCGCCTCGACGTCGTGGGTCAGAACGAAGGCGAACCGTTTGCCGTCCGGCCAGAAGTGAAGGTAACGGACACTCTCTACACCCTTCTCTTCCAGAAGCCAGCGGACCGTGTCAAACTGATGGCGGACGTAACGATCTTCAATCGGCCACTGCAACGACGATTCGTTCTTGCGCCCGGCCACCAGCAGTCGGCGCAGAATCGAGCGCGTCCAGGTGGGCAACAGAGCCCTAACCCCATAATAGACACGCTTGGCTCCGCTCAACCGCCAGTGGTCCGGCCCAAACTGGCCCTCGGCCAGGATGGCGGGAAGGATCTCCTGCAGGGACACTTCGCCTGGTGGAAGAGCCAGGCCCTGCAGGCACCCGAGGGCTTCTTGGCCCGCAGCCAGCCAGTCGCCCTGGACTGATCGATCGTCCACCAACTTCCAGAATGCCCACGGAGCGTTGTCTTCCTGCACCAGCTTACCGAAGACGAGCGGTTTGCTCGCCTCGGTCACCGAAGGTGCCATTCGATCGCTCTCCAACCGTCCCGCACAGCTATCTCCTGATCAAGCTCCATTCGGCCGTCGAAACCGTGCCGGAGTCCGCTGAAGCAACCTGCAGCCGCACCTCATCGATCCCCTGTGGCACCGCAAAGTCGACGTGGGCCTGGCTCCACTGGCCCCGCTTCACGGGCATCCTAGAGTCCTGCGTGCTGACGACCTGCGAGGAGCTGTCGAGAAGGCCGACGCTTGCCAGGGTCTCGGGGACCACCGAGGTGTCGGCCCTTTGCTGGAAGGAGAAGCGATAGTTCCCACCAGCCAGCACCGGCAATTCCACAGTCCGGAAGATTGACTGATCGGTCACTTGCAGATAGCCGGAACCGCTCGGCCCGCCCGTCCTAAACCACTTCGGCGTGCCCGACTCGACCTCGAAAGAGGAGGGCACACCGGTCGTTGCACTCTCTCGCGTAAACTGTCGATTTCGTATCAACTCGAAACCGGCCTGGAGATATTCGGGTTTGCCATATCGCAGGATCCGGTAGAACTCGCTCGGCTTGACGATGACGGCATCGTTGGCCAGGAGATAGTCGATTAACTTCTGAACGTCGCTAACGTCGATGTTCAGCCCCTCTGCCCCAAACGGCTCGACTCGCTCAAAGTCCATGAACCAGGCCATAGGGCCGTCCACCACCTGGCGGACCCGCTGGGTGATGTCTCCATTCTTGGCGTTCTCTGCGGCCGCCACCCCTCCCCAGAGCCTGTAGGGCCACTGCGCCTGCGACGCGGGCAAACCATGGCGAAGCAGGAACCCGCCGTCCAGAGGGGAAGCGCCGCTGGCAGCCCAATCGAAGTATCGGCGGGCCACAGCCAGTTGCTTGTCGCCCGCGTCGTTGTAAGGCCACACCAGCCCGCGCACTTTGCCCGTGCCGATGTGGCTCTCGATCATGGCTTGGCTCACCTGGAGCTCCACGTCCAACTGCGCATCCGATATGGTCGGCGTATCCGGATGGGACAGCGTCCCGTCGATTATGTCCCATCCTGCCCGATCCAATTCACCGACCTGCGGCCAGGACAGCCTGGAATCCTGCCCCACCAGATTGGTGACCACCACCACGCCGGCCTCTAAGCCGTAGCGCTCCAGGAGCGGATAGGCCAGAGTGTAGGCAGTGTCATTGGTATCGTCAAAGCAGAGGGTGACCAGTGGGCGCCAAGGGATCACGAGGTCCTTGTTGGGGATAGGTGTAGCCGACTGAACAGATGGAAGCGATACGGACGGCACAGGAGCAGCAGCGGCAATCGTTGTCGCCGCAGGCTCAGTCAAGGCACTGGTATACATACTCGTAGGCTCCGCCGGAACGCGCGAGGCAAAAAACTGGAGCCTCGTGTCCATCAATACGAAGACCAGAAAGACCACGAGCGCAACGACAGCAATGAGGTTGAGAGCAACCAGGTTGCTGTCCGGTACCCGTAAGATCGTTCTCTGGACCGCCTGTTTCAAACCGTGCAACACATCTCACCGTAGACTGCGGATTTCGAGTTGCGAACGCAGGTCTATGCCGAATGCCCGTACAGCAACTCGCCGATGGTTCTGCAGACCCAACTGGGCGAGCGGGTGATGACCGACGAAAGTAATCCCTGAGTGCGCCCTGCCAACCGAGTGGAGGGTGGCTGGTCAGCCAGAACAGAGTAGCGGACCAACTTCTCCTCGGTGCCCCAAGCTCGCTTGAACTCCAGAAGTCCCTGGTTGTGAAGGTCCGTTCTTCCCCAGTCGAACAGGCGGTAACCCTGTCCGCATCCCCATCGCATGGCATGCCATAACAACAGGTTGTTGGGACGCAATCCCCAGTAGGCGGGATCGGAGGCGCTGTACTTGTAGGTCAGCACCCCATTCCAGTGGAGAAACACCGCACCCGCCAGAAGTTGGGATTCCTTGTAGGCCAGAAGCACAAAGCCGAGACCCTGGCTGAGCAGCCGGTCCCAGAGCAGGCGAAAGAAGCGTAGCGGCTGAACTGGGGTTCCCAGGCGACGCCTGGTCTGAAGGTGCAAACCGTAGAAAAGCCAGAGGTCCGCCCAGCTCTCTCCCATACGGACGATCACCCCGCCCCTCTCCGCCTGTCGTATCGGCTGCTGCACCTTCGTCTTGTGGAAACGACGGAAGACCTCCAACGGATCAACTGCAAGATGGCTCACGTGGCGTGCGACGGGCTCTTCGTGGTAGACCCCTTCTTGAGCCGGCAATTCCCAATGGACCTCGAGCCTGGGCCAACCATCATTGCGTCGCCGCTCATCCAACTGCCAAGTCAGTTCCGTCAGCACTGAGTCGTTGGCGGCGAGTAGTGGAACGAAATCACTGAAGGGTAAAGCCACCAAGCGGCGACCCGTCAACCAACTTTGCACCTTCATTAGGGGAATCCCGCCAACCACCTGCCCAGATTGGTCGAGCGCTACCGCTAGCATTGACTCGTAGCCATAGCAGTCGGCCAGCAGTCCGATCCAGTTCGGATGATGGAATGTGGTGGCATTCGGATTGTTCCGGATGAATTCCCTCCATGCAGGCTCAATGGCTGCAAGACCGCTCCCCGCCATCAGTATCGGCTTCTGCTCTCCTCCGCGTGTTTCCGTGGCTCTATTTGCTGGAGCCGCCACGCCGACACCATGAGATACGCCCTGGCTTGACATCCGTCACAACCTGCTCAAAGTGCGATCACGCACATCGCTTCTTCGAGACGGTGTACCCTCCAGAAGTTCCTCGAACACTCTAAGACACTTGATACGCTCGATATCCCATTGATATGCCTCGTAGGCCCTCCTGGCGTTCTTCGCCATGTTTCGGCCCCGATCTGGACTTCTGTACAGTTCGAGAATAGCCCGGGCCAGGTCTAGCTCATCGCCCGGCTCGAAGAGCTTCAAGCAGGAGTCTTTGAAGTAGGCTTCGACTGCTCGGGTCCGGGAGATGATCACTGGCTTGTCCATCGCCATGAACTCGAACATCTTGTTGGTGTGAACCATATCTGAGTAGACGTTCCGCCGAACCGGCACGAGCCCCACATCCGACGCTCCAAGCAACTGTATCAACTGCTCCAGGGACACAAAGCCCCAGAAGCGCACTCGCTCTTCAAGTCCCAACTCGCGAGTCAAGGCAGTCAACTCCGGTTCATACTCCCCTCGCCCAAGGACGTTCAGCCGGAGACCAGGAATCTCATCCTTGAGGAGGGCAACCGCGCGAAGAGCGATATCCTGTCCGTAGCGCTTCTCAATAGCGCCGTGACAAGTCAGGTCAAATGTGGCCTTGTCTGGTGTGGCCCTCGCGGGCAGAGGCTTGAACAATCCCGTGTCGGGGACATTTAGAATAACCGTGATCTTATCGGCCTGAGCTCCGCGACTCACGTAGGTTTCCTTCAACTGCTCTGTCACGGTCAGTACCCGCTGCGCGTATCGCAGTGTCAACTGCTCCGACCGCACCAGCAGGCAGTACACCAGTCGTTTCCAGGTCGCATCCAGCCCCATCTTGGTAACCCAGATCTCCGGCATAGGCTCCTGCATGAAGACCACAACCTTTGCTCCCAGCAGCCTCGGCAAGAGAGTCACAAAGGCCAGCAAATCTGGCATGGTGTTAACCTGGACCACATCATAGCGGTTGCGAAGGTGCAGCCAGAATAACAGGGCTGCCGCCATCAGGAAGAAGGCGGTGTATTCCACCAGGTACCATGCCACACCCTTGCGCTGGTGAGAGATGGGCATCCGAAACACGTTTACGCCGTTCACCCGCTCCCGGAGGCGCTCAACTGAACTTCTCCGAGAGCAGATTACGTCGACCTGATAACCTAGACCCGCGAAGTACTCGGCCTGGCGGCGAGTAGAGAGTTCCTCGGGGTAGTAATAGTGCCGGACAATGCACACCCGTGCGACGTGGTTCACTGTCGGTGTCTCTTCCTATCTAGCACTTCCTGATAGACATCGATGATTCGCCTGGCCACGGCCCCCAACTCGAACCGCCGGGTCCTCTCCCGACCATCGGTACGCCCCCCCCGGTCGAGGACCATGGCCAGCTTCTCTGCTATGTCGGAAGGGTCGTGCCTGCACAGGTGGCATCCCTCTACACCGGCCAGCACCTCCGGGACGTCACCCACTTCCGTTGCCACCACTGGAAGATCGCACGCCATGGCCTCTTTAACGACTTGCGGGGAACCCTCCCGCTCCGAAGGGAGAACCAGCACATCGCACGCATTCATGTAGAGCGGAATCTTCTCGTAGGGCTGTTTGTAGGCCACCACCAGGTCGACATTATGTCCACCGGCCCGTAGGCGTTCTACGGCTCCTTGGACCAGATCGAACCGTTTGCGCCTCTCCGGATAGTTCCCCACGAAGAGCACCAGCTCTCGGTCCGGAGTCAGGCTCAACTGCGCCCTTGCCTGGGCCTTCGACTTGGGCCGAAAGACATCAAAGTCGACCCCACACGGAAT
>JAJZQR010000469.1 GCA_021806765.1 Chloroflexota bacterium
TCTCGCGCTGGTCAGGATGCTGAGCACCGCCTTCTGTTCCTGGGGTTGTCCGTGCTGCCCCGGCTGCAGTCGCTGCAGCAGGCCGGCGAAGCCGGTGATGACGGTGAGGGGGGAGCGGAGATCGTGAGCCACCACGGAGATGAACTCCTCCCGAGCCTGCTCCAGTTCCCGGATCGGGGTGATGTCCCGGTAGATGCTCATGGCCAGCACGACCCGACCCTCCTTGTCCCGAACCACACTGGTGCTGAAGAGGAGGTGGAGTCTCTTCCCATCAGGGCCAACGAGGATCAGTTCCTCGCCACTAACCACCTCCCCCCGTACGGCTCGGACTAGAGGGAATTGGTCCGAGGGCACAGACCGGTTGTCGGGATAACGGACGCCAAAACGCCCTGCTAACTCGGTCCAGCGGCGCTCCTCTTCGATCTCAGGGGGAGGTCCCAGGAGTCTCCTCCCCGCTCGGTTCCGCCTTATTATCCGTCCCTTCCCATCGGCTATGGTGATCCCCTCGCCCACTCCCTCGATCACGGCATCCAGCTCAGCAGCCCAACGCTGCGCCTGCTCAGCCAGTTCCCGAACCTGCAGGTTGGCCTCCACCAACCGCTGGTTCGCTTCCTTCAGCTCTGCCAGCAGCCGCTCGCGTTCTTCTTCTGCCCGCTTCTGCTCGGATCTTCTCGCCTCCAGATCCTGTCGCCGCTCTCTTGGCACCGCTTCCTCTCCGCAGATCCACGGTATCTATCTCAACAGCTGCCGATACCAAGATGCGAGCCACGGATGTAGCCCCCAATGACCACCGGCCTGTCTCGCGGCGTTGACTTCACCGCCCCCCAGCCGTATTCTTCCCTACCAGGCTCGACCCTCACGAAGGTACAGCGGCCCTATCCAGCTAATCTCTGATCTCTCGAGGAGGGTCCCTTGTCCACCTCCGATCTGTTGAAATCGATCATAGAGAACGTCGAACGGGTGATCGTCGGCAAACGCCCCGCGGTGGAGATGGCCGTGGTGGCCCTACTGTGCGAGGGCCACATTCTGGTCGAGGACGTGCCCGGTATCGGCAAGACTACCCTCTGCAAGGCCATCGCCCGCTCCCTCGGCTGCTCCTTCCGCCGCATCCAGCTCACACCGGACGTGCTACCCTCCGACGTCACCGGCCTCTACTTCTTCAACCAGCGCACGGCGGACTTCGAGTTCCGTCCGGGCCCTGTCTTCGCTCACATGGTTCTGGCCGACGAGATCAACAGGGCCACCCCCCGCACCCAGTCGGCCCTCCTGGAGTGCATGGAGGAGCGGCAGGTGACAGTGGACGGAGAGACCCGCCTCCTGCCACGCCCTTTCCTGGTGATCGCCACCCAGAACCCGGTGGAGCTGGAGGGCACTTTTCCCCTCCCCGAGGCGCAGCTGGACCGCTTCCTCCTGAAGATCCAGCTGGGCTACCCGGAGGAGGCTAAGGAACAGGAGATGCTGCTCCGCTTCGGTGAGTCGAACCCCCTGGAGGAGCTGCGGCCGGTGGCCGGCGTCGAACAGCTGCTGGCCCTGCAGCAGGAAACCCGCCGCCTCCACGTGGGGCCGGCGGTGAGGAGCTATCTCGTGCAGCTGGCCCGGGCGACCCGCGTCCACCCAGCTGTGCAGCTGGGAGCGAGCCCCCGAGCGACCCTGGCGCTGCACCGGGCAGCCCAGGCCCGCGCCCTCCTGGATGGGCGCGCCTTCGTCATCCCGGACGACGTAAAGTCTATGGCGCTGCCGGTGCTCGGTCATCGGCTGATCCTGGACCCCCAGGCCCGACTTCGGGGACGAAAACCGGCGATCGTGCTCCAGGAGATCCTCGAAAGCGTACCTGTGCCGGTGGAGTAAAGCTGACAGCTAATGGTTGATAGCTATTTCGACCGCCTCGCCCCGACACTGCTGGCGGTATTGGCCCTGTTGGGAGCCTACCACCACCAGCTGTCTCTGGTAGCCCTCGCCACCACCCTTCTCTTCACCCTTCTCGTCACCCGGTTCTGGAGTCACCACTCCTTGGAAGCCATAGAATACCGGCGGGCAACCAACGACGACCGGGCCTTCCCCGGCGACGAGTTACTGCTCACTCTGAGGCTCACCAACGACAAACTGCTGCCTCTCCCCTGGGTGGAGGTGGACGACAGGATCCCCTGGCAGCTAGCTCCCGTTCCAGACGGATCGGAGCCTGCAGACGGGGCGCAGAAGGGGCTGCTGAGGCTGGGGGGCTCCGTGGGCTGGAAGGAGCGGATCCGCTGGCGTTACCGCCTGCGCTGCCAATGGCGGGGCATCTACCCGCTGGGACCGGCGACCGTCACCTCCGGCGACCCCTTCGGACTCTTTCCCAGAAGCTCGACCGTCGGCGAGTCCGAGCGGGTAGTCGTGTACCCCCAGCTCCTCCCGCTGGATCGGCTGGGGCTGCCCCCCGGCTTCCCTCTGGGTGAGCGGAAACCCGAAAGGTGGATCTTCGAGGACCCCTCCCGCCCTACGGGCGTTCGGGACTACCGGAGGGAGGACCCCTTCCACCACATCCACTGGAAGGCCACGGCCCGCCGGCAGCAGCTCCAGGTGAAGCTCCACGAGCCGACCACTACCATACAGACGGCCATATTCCTAGGGGTGGACACTTTCGAAGATCGGGAGATGGGGAGACGGGGAGACACGGAGACACGGG
>JAJZQR010000470.1 GCA_021806765.1 Chloroflexota bacterium
GGGTGGCGGCGGACGCGCCGATCCAGGAGCCTCGCCTGGGCGATCCGGGCTCGGCCCAACCTGGGGTGCAGTTGGCCCTGGATCCCGCGGCCTTCAAGTTCCACCCCGGAGAGACGGCCGGCTTCACCCTGCGGCTGAGGGGGATCGAGGGGTTCAACTCCCAGTTGCAGCTCTCCGTGAAGGGGTTGCCCGCCGGGGCCAGGGTCGACATGCCCTCCACCGCCTACCCCGGCGACCGGGTGAGCGTGACGGTGAACAGCGACGGGTCCCTCAAGCCCGGCCTCTACGTGGACGAGATCTTCCTGGAGGCCAGCGGTGGCGGGGTGAGCGCCCGGGTGCCGCTCAACCTGGAGGTAGTGCCCTGACCCTGACGGCCGTGGGGGCGGTTTGCGAATCGCCCCTGCAACCGATCCGCTCTCACAGGGGGCCGGCCGC
The DNA here is from genome assembly GCA_021806765.1 of Chloroflexota bacterium. The sequence goes on from JAJZQR010000470.1 coordinate 436, forward strand.
CGTGCCGGCCCCCTCCTTTATCGGCTCAAGGAGTCAACCACAAAGGCACCAAGACACGAAGTGGCACTAAGGTGCAATCTCAGAAGGCATCCAGGACGGCCTCGCTCGTCCACCCTCACCGGCCTCCTCTCGGGGTCGTGCCGGACGGTCTGGGCGCTCCGGATCACCATGCAGCCGTTGGCATCGTGGCGGCCATCCCAGGCTAGGGCTCGCGCAGCTCGCGGGAGTAGTGCGCGTTCAGCTGGGACTGCGCTTGGTCACGGGTCATTCGCCGGATCTCCGACTCGTGCAGATGGAGTACCGTCTCGAGGAAGCGACGCAGGTAAGGGGGAAGTGGCTCGTCGCCCTCCGGCTCCTCCTGGATCGCATATCGGACCATCTCCCCGCTCAGCCCCTTCCAGAACTCCTCCTCCGTGGCCAGCCGCAGCTGTCTTCTCCACACCAGCTGCCACATACCCGATGGGATTGTCTCTCCGTCCTTGCCCTTCGAGACCATCGTCCCCGAGGTAGAGCGATCTGGAAGCACCTTCAGGTAGCGAAAGTGATCGGTGACCGTCTCCCTGTAGCCTTGCTTAAGGCAGAACTCCCGCAGCTGTCCCCATCGTGGCGGCATCGTCCTGCCCTCCAGCTAGGCCGCCGCCTCGTCCCGCTTCTCGGGGCCGAAGAGCATCTCCATCATCTCGGCGTCATCCCCGGCGAGGCTCAACCGCAGGACATTGGGCTCCTGGGAGGCCAGATCGGGGAGATGCCGGTAGAAATCGAACTGATCCAGGTAATCCCGGACGTAGGAGCGCACCGCCGCGAGCAACTGCGCCCGGGCCTCCTTCAAGGTGGCTCCAGAAGCCCCCAGCTTCAGCTCCTTCAGCCACAGGGTGAAGCCTCCCCCCTCCTCGGGGATGACGTCCACCTGGAACCGGTAGGAAGCGAGAACCCGAAGGAGCACTTCTCGGGAGAGCAGCAATCCCCGCTCTTTGCCGCCCCGCACGATCATGACCGGCCGCTCCCTCCGGACGGCCTCGTCGAAGAGAGGGCTCAGATTGCGGGCCGTGGTCAGGTTCACCTCGTGCATCACCGGCTCCCTTTCTGCTTCCGCCACCTCGACACCTCCTGAACAGTCTGTACAGTCTGCACTCACTATACAGCCCGTATCCGCACGCTGCAAGAGGCAGTTCGGTAGCATCCTGCGCGCTCAGGCGGAACGTGAGCGAGAGGGTCAGCGGGTGGCCCGCCTGCGCCTACTCTTTGGGTTGGGAGGTCGGCTCCTCCTCCCGGGTGGCCTGCCTGAACTCCTTGATCCCCCGACCCAGGGCACTGCCCACCTCCGGCAGCTTCCCTGCCCCGAAAAGGAACATCACGATCACCAGCACGATAATCAGCTCGGTGGGTCCTACTGGCACGGCTCAGCCTCCAAGAGCGCTCTCTCCAGGAGCCTTGGCCGCCGCATAGGCCCAAGCTCTCCCTCCGAGCGAAACGTGTACCGGACAGTGCGGCAAGGCGACAGGCCCGCCGTAGACCGCCAGCAAGCCATCACCAACTCGATGACGCAACGCCGACCTGGGCTACTGGCAGGTGATGTGGCCCTCGACGATGTCCACGCTCCAGGTCACACGAGCGCGCGGACCGGTCCGATAATCGTAGTTCTGGCAGAAGATGAGCCGGCCGTCCGAGTAGGCCCGCACCGGTCCAGCGTAGTCTCCGGCTGCGAGGCCAACCGCTGCCTCTTTCGTTGCCCCTGGCTCCAGAACCACCTCTATCCCTGTCTCCTCATGCGGGGGCGAATTTGGCATGTCCCACATCCTAGAAACTGTCACTCGGAGCATGCGATTGGTGGTGTTGTGGATCTGGAGGGTGAGCTCACTTCCTGGATCACCAATGCAGGCTGCGGTCGACAAGACAGCGAGAAGCCAGGTGGCCGCAAGCAAGGTGGGAACAGCATCACGGCGACGCACACATCGCTCCTTTCCTCACGTGGGTGCCTTAGTCCTAGCGAAGCGTTCAAGGTCTCACGTCAGTACCCCGGGACTCCAGCACGGCGTAGCTCGTTGTAGTCCGGGCTGCCAGCCCGCTCCCACGCTGCCCGTCGAGCAGCGGCATCTGCCTCCGCGTTGGCTCCGCCCGGACTATCCCAGCTGCCGCCGCCGGCGGGGCTCCCACTCGGGTTTGATGGGGTTATCCCAACCACGCCCACTCCTCCGGGGGCTGACTCGGCTGGAATAACGAACTCGATT